>DSBM01000081.1 GCA_011049425.1 Candidatus Aminicenantes bacterium | reverse complement strand
TGCTTTATGCCCTGCGGGTACTCATACTCACAACCGCTTACCAATTACCAATGTGTATTTACCCACACAAAACGTAATAGATCCAAAAGTTGAAGAGTTGAAAAGTTGAAGAGTGAAGAAGTTTGAAAAGTAGGGGCGGTTCGCGAACCGCCCTGAAGGACTTTCGACTTAGAGAGTCCGTTCTGTCCCCCGTTCCCTTCTTCCCAACTCTCCAACTTTTACCTCTACAGTTTTATCGGTTCCGTTCCTCCGCACTGAGGTGCGGCAGACACTTCCGGCGGTCGTGAATCCGGCCATGGCGACAGGGCCCGGGATATCACGGCCAGGGCGGTGGCGGCGCTATTGTTTTTTTGTGAAACGTGAGCCAGCAAAATGTGACGCAGCCGCGGGGTCGCGGCACGGACCAAAAGTTCCGCCGCCTGGTGATTGGACAGGTGTCCGCGGTCACCGCCCACCCGCCGTTTCAGAAACGCGGGGTAGGGTCCTGAGAGTAGCATGGCTGTTTCGTGATTGGCTTCCAGGATCAGGCCGTCGGAATCTGCCACCGCTGTTCGCACATCGGCGCATGCATATCCCAGGTCGGTGATGATACTGACCGCCCGTCCACCGTAGGTAAAAGTGAAAAAGAGCGGATCCACCGCGTCATGGGACTTGCCCCGGACGCGGACCCGGGTATTTCCCAGCACCACTTCCTGGCCGGCATGAATCGGCACCACGAGGTCCGGGGATAAATGGATCCCGGCCACTGCGTGGCAACGTGACGAAATAAAGATCGGTATGGCGGCCCGGCGCTGTATTCCGCAAAGACCCCGGATGTGGTCACCGTGTTCATGGGTAATCCAGATCCCGGACAGGTCTCCGGGCATCAAGTGCCGGTCTTTCAGCCTAGATGTGATTTCAGTTGCGCTGAGCCCGGCATCGATCAGCCAGTGGTCCGGTCCGGTGCGCACCAAAAAGGCGTTGCCCCGCGAACTGCTGCCCAGACTGTAGAACTCAATCATCGGTGATTTGCAATGGAATGACGCTTGTAGAGCCGCATTCAGTTTAGCATACCCCCATCGCGGCGGCAAGCGCGGTGTTGTGATTTTACACTTCGTAGGCCGGGAGCGTATAATGGCTGCAACATGATCATTACGTCGATAAACGCCCTGATTGAGGCTTTGCGCGCGGGAAAAGCGGTGCAGAAGGTCTGGATCAGTCGCAATCACAGGGATCCCAGGGTACAGCAGTTAAAGCAGTGGTGCCACCGGCGCGAGGTATTGTATCGGTTTGTGCCCCGGGAAGCATTGGATCGCCGGGCAGGCGGCGTGAACCAGGGCGTTTACGCTGAGATCGCGGCAGTGGAAACCTTCACGCTTCAGGAGGCAATGGATACGGCCCGGCACGGGCTGTTTCTGCTATTGGACGGAGTGACGGACACGGGTAACATGGGCGCCTTGCTACGTTCGGCAGTGGCCGCGGGCGTGGATGGCGTGATTCTTCCGCGCAGGCGCAGCGCGCCGTTGAACGAGTCGGTATTGCATGCATCGGCTGGAGCTTTACTGCAAAGCCGTATCGTTGTGTCCAGGAAAACTTCGCAAGACCTGGGTGTATTCAAGCAGGCCGGTTATTGGGTGTTCGGGGCCGTGGCCGAAGCCGGAAGCTACTCGGAAGCGGATTTAACCGTTCCTCTGGTCCTGGTGATGGGAAGTGAATCAGGCGGCATTTCTCCCGCCGTGTTGCGACAGGTGGATCAACAGATCGGGATTCCGATCTGCTCAGGAGTGGAATCACTGAATGTATCGGTCGCCGCCGGCATTCTCTTGTTTGAAATAATGCGGCAACGAACCGTTAAAGGGAGCCGTTCCCCAGTAACGGAACCCCCTGAACCCAGGTTTTGAACCCAAAAAAAAGCTGTTCCCATCCGTGCGTCATGGCGCTTCTCAGCGCGGACGAACGGGATTATTCAATTTTGCCCAACAAGTCGGAGCGGGAAATGATCAAGTGCTTTTCGCCTTCGAGCTTGATCTCCTCGCCGGCGTACTTGCCGAAAATCACGCGGTCACCGACCTTGATGAGCTTCTGAATCTCTTCGTCCGTGCCAACGGCCTTGACCTCACCCACAATGGGTTTTTCCTTGGCCGTGTCCGGGATAATGATGGAGCTGGACTGCTGCTCCTCTTCAACGGGCTTTACCAGCACGCGGTCATCCAAAGGTTGAACCTTCATGCTCACCTCCTGTTATCATAAGTTGAATGAGAATTGGGCGTTTCTGCCGGGCGAACCCGGCTGCATCGCCACTGTTTCTGCTCATTGAATTGTACTCTTTCCTGCTGTTTCTGTCAACAGGTCCGAGACAGCTTGAGACAGGTTCGCGCCCACTTGGGCAAGTTTGAGATGACCCGTCTTGATCTTTGCCTGCCGCTCTGCTAGTCTGGACAGGTTGTTTGTGAGGAATCATGACAATGCGCCGTATGGCCTGGTTGCCGGCCTGGATCCTGGTTGTTTTGATCGGGGCCTGTTCATCTTCCATGCCCGAGCCGGTTCCCGCTTATCATGGATTCAGCCACGCGGATCAGTTGCGGACCTACCTTTGGGGAAAAGACGGCCGTTCTTGTTTGATCAGCGCTCACCGCGGCGGTCCCGGTCCCGGCTTTCCGGAGAATGCCCTGGAAACATTTGCCCATTCCCTGAGTATGGCCCCCTGCTTGATTGAATGTGATGTGCGCGTGTCCCGCGACGGAATTCTGGTGCTCATGCATGATGCCACTCTGGATCGCACCACCAATGGCACCGGAGCGGTAGTGGAAAAAGACCTTGCCCATTTGCGCCAGCTGCGATTGCGGGATCCCTTTGGAAAAGTGACCGCTCATCGCATCCCCACCTTGGGTGAAACATTGGAATGGGCCCGCCAAAGATGTGTGCTGACCCTGGATGTTAAAGAGAAGCGTCTCTATGCCATGGTGCTGGACTCTCTGGAATGTCATCATGCCCGGGGATACGCGGTGGTGATTACCTATTCCCATGAACAGGCCGTCCGCGTCAACGCCCTTGACGCCGGGGTCGTGATATCCGCATCCGCCTCCAGCCTGCCTTCACTGCAACGATTGCTGAAAACGGGTGTTCCCGCGGCCCGGCTGGTGGTGTTTGTGGGGACCCGGGAGCCGGATCCCGAAGTGTACCGGATGTTGCGCGCTGTCGGCATTCCCGCCATCCTCGGGACCATGAACCATTTGGATCGCCTGGCCCGGAGACGCGGAGATGAGGTCTATCGGGAATTGTACCGGAGCGGAGCCCAGATCCTGTCAACGGATTCCGTGCGCCGGGTGGCACGCAGCCTGGAAAAAACCGGTCGTGGTTCCGCAGATATCTATTAAGGGAGAAACATCATGGTCAAGCGTTTGATTCTGGGTTTGCTGGTAATCGTTGTCATTGTGTTGTTTACATTGAACAATACGGCTCCAACTGAGTTGTGCCTGGTGGGTTTTACGGTACATGTTCCCCTGGCCCTGCTGCTGGTGATCTCTCTGGCGTTGGGAGCCGGTATCGCCATCCTGTTTCTGATCGTTCCCGCAATCCGGGAACGCCGCGAATTAAAGGAGTGCCGAAGAGAATTGGATCTACTCAAAGGTAAAGTGGAAAAACTGGAAACAGCGGCTCCCGAAAGCCATCAAAATGAAGCGGGATCGTTGCCTGCGGATTCATTGGGATTCGATGGCTCAGAAGACTGAATCTTCCAGGACTCCCCGTTCCATTCAATGGTCAGCCGCAAGAACCGCACGGGGGATGATGGCGGCGGAAAGGAATGCCTTTGCAAGGCCCGGCGCACCGGAGCGGCCAGGGGTGAGTCCGGCGGGTCGATGGTCATATCGCTGATCATACCCCGGGCGTTGATTGCCAGCACGACTGAAATGCGGCCTGCCGGTGTGTTTGCCGGCTGAACGTCGATGCGGATCTTTTCAGCCCATTTGTGGGAATCCCCGGGGGCGGTGGCTTTCGGGGCTTCCTCGGCCGCTTCGAAATGACGAACTCGATTTTCTTTAGCGGAAATCCCGCTTTTTTGCGCAGGCCGGCTTTGCCGTTGCACACGGCTTTTGGCGCCCGGTTCAGGAACTTCGGCCTGGAGACGGACACGGTCTTGTTTGGGCGCGGGCGGTCCAGCGGGATCAACCTTTTTGCCGTCAGGCGGGGAAACAGGGGGTTTGCCCTCTCTTCGAGACGGGCTGCTGGATTCCACGCTTGTTTCATCTTTGGCCCTTTTGCCATCTTGGTCTTTTTCTCTATTTACCGTAAACTGGGCATTATCCGCAGCCAATTCCATTCCCGGTGCCAGGTCGCGGCCGTGGGGTCCGAAAAGGAAAAATGAAATCACTACCAGGACCAGTGATGCGGCCAGGGCCATGGGCGTCCACGAACGGCGGCTGTGGCGGTTCTGAGCGGCATCGCGAAGCAGGCTGCAGAGCAGGCTGTAGGTTTCCAGGCAGGATTCGCACTGCGCCAGATGCAGGTGGAGGGATTCCCTCTCTGGTCGGCTGAGGCGTCCTTCAGCCAGGGCGGCCAGGGGTGAGTCATCCGGGCATTGCACTGTTAAGCCGCTTTTCTGCATTTCCCGGTTTAATTCCCGCAGGGTCGCATCCTGAAAGGAACCTAAAGAACGGCTCGAAATGAATCGCTGCTGCTTCATGATTCAATGCTCCCTTGATTGGGTCGGACACCGTCAAAGGAATTCCCCTGCGGTTGCGAAAACAGGTCGCAAAAATCGATGCCTGCTTTTCTCAATATGGTACGGCAATGGGGCAGAAGGCGGTCCAGCCGCCGATACACCGCTTTGCGGCTTATACCCATCAGGGATGCGATTTCGCTTGCTTTGCGGGCCGGGGATCGCGGGTCTGGAGGAAAACGCAACCTCAGCAACAGCCATTCCGTTCCCGAAAGCCGGCTGCGCAACAAAGAGACGGCGGCGGTGATTCGTGCTTGCCGTTCCTTTTCAAAGGCTGCGGATTCAGGTGTTACTCCGGATGGTTCCGGGCAATCGGGCATTTCTCCCATGGAGATGATCACCGTCGGCGGCATACTGCGTTGCCCAAGAATGTGATTCGCCATTTGCGTCAAGCGCTGCTCGGTCATACCGGGAAGGCTTTCGTGCATCATCTCCCGCAGCGCGTCTGGAACCCCGAGCCCCTGCGAAACGATCTTTTCAAACAGGCGGATTCCCAGTCGGCCCAGGGATTCCGCCCGCTCGCGCGTCCGTGTACGGCCTTTGCGGCGGCGAATTCGCTCCACTGCCTGGCGGGCGATCAATGTTGTCAGGTAGGTGGTGAAACGCGCACGCCGGTCGAATCGACGAATCACCGCGTAGTCGTTTTTCCGGATGCGATCAATCACCAGGTTGAACAGTTCCAGGCTTTCATTTTCAAGGTCGATGCCCGGCAGGGTTCTGCTGCCGGCGGCCTGGCACTGGATTGCCAGTTTGCACCGGGACTGAATGAAATCGAGATGGTGATTGAGCAGGTCACGGCTTTCCCGGGATGCATTGTCGTGGAATGGTATCACAGGTTCAGAAGCCACGGTGTCGTTTCTCCACGGCGTTTACACTATCCGGGTCCCGTTTTTTTGTCAAGGCGAACGCCATAATCGAGTGGATCGATACTGCAGCCTGCTCCTGATTTCCGCAACCGGCCGAGCCGCAGTTGCATTTTTCGTTTCAATGTGTATGATAGGGAGAAATACGCCTGGCTGGTGGAAAAGGAACATGGTGCAGATTAGGGTATCCAGTTATGAAGAATGGAAGGCGATCGAGGGCCGTGAATTCGGGGTTTCCGACTTCCTGGTCATCGATCAGGAACGCATAGATCGCTTCGCCGCCGCTACGGGGGATTTCCAGTGGATTCACACCGACATCGAGCGTGCGAGAAGGGAATCTCCGTTTGGATCGACCATTGCCCACGGATACCTGACCCTGTCGTTGTTGCCGCCGCTGCTGGCCCAGATCGTGGAGACGACCAATTCACGCATGACCGTGAACTACGGCGTAGAGAACTTGCGTTTCCGGCAACCGGTACCTGCAGGTGGCCGGGTGCGCTTGCGCGCGAATGTAGCGGAAGTAAAGAATCTCAGGGGCATCACCCGGGTCAAGATCGGTGTAATCATGGACCTTGAGGGCGCGGATACTCCGGTGTTTTCCGGTACCATCGTGCTGCTTTATCACTTCAACGAGTGAACCCGAACAGGGTTCAGAAACGGGCGTATATGTGGGATGTCTTCATGGCTTTATTTCATGAAAACACCAATGGGGAAGCGTGCGGTGTGGCACAATAAAGGATGAAAGACTTGCGAATAACCCGTCTGCGGTTCCTGGCCACAACGGCCATGATCGGCTTGCTGCTGGGCTTCTTTTTTCTGCGTCTGTTTCTTTTTGGAGGCAACGAGCGCTTGTGCTTGTTGATCCTGCTGCTCAAAGTGGTGGGATTGATTGCTTCCTGGGTGTTGCTGTTGGGGACGTTGCGCGTGCCTTTTTTCAAGCGCTTCTGTCCCATCAGTCCCTATTTCGATTGCCGGCGCGTCATCGACTCCCCGGCGGGAAAGATTTTCGGCGTGATTCATACCGCCGATCTTGGCGTGTTGTACTTCGGCGGTTCCCTGTTGGTATTGATGTTTACCGCTTTTTCACCTGATTTTTACTTTCATGTGGTGCTTCTTGGCGGACTCAACCTGCTTACGTTGCCGTACACATTGTTCTCTGTGTTGTACCAGGCAGTTAAGGTCCGCAAGTGGTGCGCGCTATGCCTGATCGTTCAGGCTGTTTTCTGGATGGAGTTCTGGCAGTTTTTTCCTTTCCTTTTCGGCAACCGGGTGTTTCTGGATTTCAGCCTGAATCGGATCACGCCCCTGATCCTGGGCTTCGGTCTCTTTCTGGGTGCGTGGCCACTGGTGCGCCACCTGTTGGAAAGAGCATACAGTGAGTATGCCGGAACCGAACAGAGCCGGGTGAAAAAGTAAATCAATGCAGAAAGACAAGGATCCGGGCTGATCTTTGTTTTTCTCTTGAAAGTATCGTTATTTCAATTACCATCGGTGTTCCGGTGCGAATATGCCTCCACTATGGTTGAGATTTTGCCCGGATTGTGATAGGAATAAAGATGGTGCCGGTATGATTCCGCAGAGCCCCGGAGGGGCCAATTCAGCCGAGGGATTACTTATGGATATGATCAAAAATCGCATAATGGCGGCCTTGTCGCTGTTCTCTGTAGCTTTGCTCTTGTTGACGGGATGCGGAAGTTCTTCTTCCCCTCCCCGTTATATTTTCCTGGTTACTCTGGATACCACCCGGGCCGATTTCATGAATTACGCCCTGGAAAACAACGACCTTACACCCCATTTCGCCCGCCTGGCCGCGGATGGAATGATCTTTCAGAATGCCTACACCCTGATTCCCATCACCCTTCCTTCCCACGCTTCCATGCTGTTCTCAATGCCCCCCCATCTTCTGAAAGTCTATAACAACGGCAATTTCAGTCGTGTGGATAAACCTGCGCTGGCCCAACTCCTACGCGGCCAAGGATTTCAAACCGGGGCGGTGGTTTCCCTGGGCGTGCTTCGTGCCGAGGCCGGTTTGGACCAGGGTTTTGACCAGTACCTGGAGAATTTCAGGCCCGGCCTGTGGTATCGCACTGCCGCCGAGGTCAATCGCGACGCCATGCGACAGATACGGGAGTTCAAGGACGGCAACGCATTTTTCTGGATCCATTACTCAGATCCCCATGGCCCCTATTTCACTCCGGAGTATAGTGAAAAATTCCGGGTATTATTTAACAGCAAAGAAGTCTTTTCCGGGCGAAGCACGGATCAGTTTGTGGTCAACCTGGAGTTGGACGTGGCACCCGGGCGCAATGTTTTGGAACTCAACGCGGAGATTCCCGCTTTCAACCAAAACAAGCAGCCCATCACGGTCAACAACATCGCATATATGAACTTCTTGGTTTCCGGCATCGAAGAAGCGGCCGGTTTAAAGATGCAGTTGCCCCCACGCTGGAACCGAGTGGAGCAGCGTAGGGATAACGTAACCTATTTTTCTAGAGACGCGGACTCGCGGATTGTATTCACCAATAACGACAAGAGCAGCCAGCGGGTTAAGCTCTCTTTTTTACTGAAACTTCACCTAGCGCCTAGGTCTACCCGGGATCTGTACCAGGAGGAGATGGTCTACCTGGACCGGGAATTCGGAAAGCTCATCGATTTCTTGAAAAAGGAAGGGGTTTATGAGGAGGCGGTTTTCGTGGTTATGGGGGATCACGGCGAGGGGCTGGGCGAGATCAAGAACAATCACGTGGGCCATATTCACTATCTCAACCGGGTTTATTCACAAGTTCCCCTGTTTATCGCCGGCAAAGGCATTCATGGACCCCTAATACGCAAGGAAGCCGTTTCCAACCTGGACATTGCTCCCACGATTCTGGATCTGGCCGGATTGAAAGCAACGCCTCACATGCTGGGTGCTTCATTGCTGAAACCGGAATTGCCCCAGCGCCGCCTGCTCCTGGCCACATATGCTCCCGAGGCGTTCTTCGACTCTTACTCTCTGGTGGATTTTCCCTACCAGTTGATCATTACACCCGGTAGGCCCGCCGGAAAACGCATGGAGTTCCTGCATCTGGAGGAGGATGCCTTTGGCGGACACAACCTTTTCCACGATGCCGATGCCGCGCCACGGCTCAAAGCCGAATTGGTCAATGCCATAAAAGAACTGGCGGGGATGATTTCGAAAAGCAAGGAAAAGCCGGGACCCTATTCAAAACGCCAGCAAGAGATTTTAAAGTCACTGGGGTACTTGTAAGCCGGGAATTTTGCCGCAGTCTGTTTGACACGTTTGACAGTAGCGGGGAATGAAGGGAGAAATGGTAGCGGGGGTTGGATTTGAACCAACGACCTTTGGGTTATGAGCCCAATGAGCTACCAGACTGCTCCACCCCGCGTTACCAAACCAGAGTATACCCGGGTTGGCGTCCACTGTCAAGGGGGGATGAGCGGTTGTCGGCGCCGGCGGTATCGCCGGCGCCGTAGCAACCTTTACCGGACTGTCTGGTTATTCAGGAACTACCGGCTGGATGCCGGTTTGCTTGTGTGGTTTAGCCGGCGCGTTTCTGGTCTGAAACGTCAAGAAGTGCAGTTTGGCGGGCAACCATACTATTTCCTGGTTGATGCGCAGGTAGCTGCCTTCGGGAACGGGAGCTCCCTGGCGGGCCCAGATCACTTCGTTGTCAATGGCAATCAGGCGGATACCCGAAGGCACCACCAGCAGCTTTTCCGTGGAGGGCTGTACAAATTGAGCCTGCGAACCCTGTGCCAGAATTTTGCCTCCGGGGTCACGCAGAACACACTTTTGAAAACCGGCATGAAGATCGCCAGAGCCATGCAGTTCAAGTCTTTGGCCATCCGGCAACACAAATACCCATTGGGAAGGAGCGGGGCTTTCGACTGCGGTTCCCAATGGCAGTTCCACCGTCATCTCTTGCGCTGAATGCAATTGCGTGCCGGCGCAAACCACCGCCATTATGACGGCAAACAACATGAGTTTCTGTTTCATTGATCTCCTCCGTTCACTTATATATTAGAATGGCTCCAACAATCACAGTTAAAAATAATCCAGCCCTGAAGGGTGTTTTGGGTGAGATATTCCGGCAATATCTCTCATACAAGAGGAAATGAACAAAAAAGGAGGTATTTTCATGTTTAAACGAAAAATCCTGTTTGTCGGGATCCTGATCTTGTCCGGTCTGGGCCTGATGGGCCAATCTATTACCGTCACCGCACCCAACGGCGGCGAGAGCTGGGCGGTTGGCAGCACCCAAACCATCACCTGGACCACAACGGATATCAGTTCGGGCAAATTCCGTATCTTCCTGTTGGACGGCACCACC
>DSBM01000080.1 GCA_011049425.1 Candidatus Aminicenantes bacterium | reverse complement strand
TCGCTTTTCCGCGCCTGCGCCGAATCCCTCGCCTCCGAGAACGCCAGCCGGCTGGCGGCAATGCAACGCGCCGAGAAAAACATCGACGAACTGCTGGAAAACCTGAATCGCTCGTTTCATCGTTTGCGCCAGAGCAGCATCGACGAGGAGTTGTTTGACATCATTTCCGGCTTTGAAGCCCTAAGCGCCAAGGACTGAAACCCATAGCCACAATGAAAGTTGAAGATTCGATACTGAGCAATCGGAATTCTTGATTTGTCTGTTATTGAAAAACAGCATGATTTTGCGTAAGATGAACAGGGCGTGAAAAATGGAGTACCGGATTAAAGAGCTTTTCAATCCGCTGGTACGCTGGCTGGAAAAAATCCTGGCGGTCGCGATCCTGGTCAGCGTGATTGTGGCCGCGGTTAACGGCGGCATGCACCTGGCCGGTATGGATTGGACGGACAAGGATACCTTTTACGAACTGATCTACCGCGTGCTGTTGCTGGTCATCGGTCTTGAACTGGTGCGCATGCTGATTACCCACAGCCTGGCCGCGGTTCTCGAATTGCTGGCCTTTGTCATTGCCCGCAAGATGCTGAAACCAGACTTGACCTCAATCGACATCATTCTGTCCGTGATGGCTTTCGTGGCCCTGCTGGCCGGGCGCAAGTACCTGATGAGCCGTACCTGCTACCTGTCGCTGGAAAGCGATGAATTCCCGCTTGATGAGAGCGATACATTTTCCCGCAATGTTACTCGGGACAGGGCGGAAACGCAAGAGAAGACCATGGAGGACGCCCGTCCCGCAACAACCAGTACAGGAGAAAATGACAATGATGAAACCTGAGAAAACGCATGCCATGAGAATGGGAACGCTTGCTTTTTTCGCAACGGCACTGTTGCTCTTACCCACATCGAGCCCTGCGCAAAAGGGGCAAAATGTAGTTGATAGCGGTATTGCATCAGGTCCATGGCTTACTTATAATGTCAAAGGCGCGAGTCTTGGACCGCGCACCCATGATTATGAAGCAAATCACGGCTACCATAGCGGCAAAGGCCGTTTCACCCCCGGGACGACAATTCATGTCTGGGGGACCATGCACAACAGACACAAGACTCACAGTGATATTGCCGTGGTCTCTGTCGCTTATAGGATCAAAAATCAACCCAAGCTCCTGGGTGCAGCAAAAGAGAGTTTTAGCCTGGGTCCCCGTTCCAACCGCAAATATGATGTTTCTGCAGATATCCCGGGAAACGCGGACAGCGTCGAAATACGTGTCGAGATAGTCGGCTATCATTCTTCCGTCAGGGCCACATTCCGCGCAACGCAACTGAAACCTTTCTCCATGGCCGACCTGCCGATTGCTCCCGAGAACCTGCTGTCCGCCGGTTACCGCAGCAAGCGCGGTCAGACCTTTCGTTTCCGGGTTGTGGGCGCAACAACCGGGAGGGTATGGGGAACCGGTGTTTATACCGACAATTCTCACCCCGCCACGGCCGCGGTCCATGCCGGGATTCTGGATGAGGGCCAGGAAGGCGTTGTGGAGATTATTATGCTGGAGGGACGAAGCAGTTATACGGGCAGCAGGCGTAACGGGGTGGAATCTCAATCATGGAGGCAGTTCCCCGGCAGTTTCAAGTTTGTTATTAAAAAGTAGAGGGTGTTTTCACTTTCTACTGATGACGGCTCCCAATCCGGCAAACCACACGGTCCAGCCCAGGTGGGCGACCCGTTGCTTGAGGCCCGCCAGCTCGGGCAGGAAATCGGGAAAGAGTACCGAAAATCCCAGGCCGATCAACACCAGGGAAGTGACGGCGGTCAGCTTGAGGCGGCCGTTGCCGGCAGGACGCCACAGCATCAATGCCAACAGGGGAGAGAGGGGCAGCAGCATCGCCAACATGCCGGCTTGACCGTGCATGGGCAGCGGCAGGGGAAACAGGGCCGCCCCGGCCAAGGACACGCCGTGAACCAACAGCAGCCAGGCGGGCAGGGTAGACAGCTCCGCCTGCCGGGCAGCCCGCACCAGCCCCAGCACGAAAACCACGCTCAGAACGGCACAGATCAGCATGCCCGGGTTGAATATCCAGCGCGTGGGCGCGTCCAGGGCGCCCAGCTCGCTCACCAGGTTGCGGGCGGAGTTGTAGCCCGGATAGAAGCGGCCGCTGATCAGCAGCGTGGCCCAGAACACCCCGGGTACCGCGAACCCCAGGTTCAGCATGGTTCTTTTGTCCATCGAGCCTCCAATTCAGCAACAAACCCTGATTGTATTGGAGCGGGCAAGAACAGTCAAACCATTGCTGTTTGTAAAGTTGGGGAGTTGGAAAGTTGGAGAGTTTGAAAAAGGAGCCAGGTGGTGGAGGGGCCGTTTGCGAACCTCCCTTTGTCTCTCAAACGGATTGCTGTCTGTAGAAAGGACGAATCAGTTCAAGCAAATTGGTTGTCAACCAGACCATTGATAGATACGTTAAATAGTACAATGATAAGTAGTAACAAAGGGGAGTGAGAAAATGAGATGCTTTCAGGGGATTCAAATCAGGATTAAAACGCTTTTGGTTACCCAGGTCATGGTTGCTTTGTCTGTTCTGAGTGGTGCGGCTCTAATGGCGCAAAGAGAGATTCCTGATCCCAAGCGTACCCACCTTCATGCGCTTGAATTTCGTACCATCTCGGGCAAGGTGACCGATAGAGCGGGAGCCCCTGTTGCCGGGGCCCTGGTTGCAATTGAGAACGAAAGGATCGGCACCATTCAGAAAGCGGCGGATTCGAATGGCCGTTGGGGGTTCAGAAACCTGCTGTTCAAAAACGAAGAGCTCGGCTTGACCATTTCGGCGCAAGGCTTTCTGACTCGAAAGGGAAAGATTACGTGTACGGCAAAAAACATTCCCATCGCCGAGTGCGGATTGATCGCTGATCCACGGTTCATACTTCAGAATCTGTTGGAGGAAGCGGAAAATTTGCGACAGTCGGGCAAAATCATGGAAGCCAGGCACAAGCTTGATGAAATCGCAAAAATGGATATGGGCGGAAGCTTGTTCAATATTGCGCTGGCCAGTAAGTACGTCCTTCTGGGCGACCTGGACTCCGCCCTGGAAGTAGCTGAAAGGGGGCTGAACCTGGCCAGGTATTCCCAGGATCCCGTACAAATCCGCCAGGCGTTGGAGAATTTGGGAGATATTAAACTTCATCGCTTTGAGTTCAGAAAAGCGCTGCCTTTCTTTATGGAAGCGTTGGAACAGGAGCCGCCGAATAAAGATCAATTGCTCGTCAAGATTGCCGATGTTCATTTGCTGCTCAACCAGAAGGAATCGGCTGTTGAAGGCTACCGGAAGGCCATGCGCTTGAATCCTGAATTAGAGAAACAACTGCAGGGAGAAGTGGCCGGTATTACCTCCGGTTGGACAGAAAACAAGGTGGTGGAGCGGGATCGGAACGAAAAAAAGGCCGGAGAGCAGGCGGAGGCTGAATTGGCTGTAATGCCGGATCGCAACGAGACCTTGGTGAGTGTACTGAAAAAATCCGCGGAATATGCGGAAAAACTGGAAACCGCCGCGTTCCGATACGTCTGCATTGAGGATGTGATCGAATCCACTTGGCCGAATATGCCTTATGCCGGAAAGAACCAATATCGTTATGATTTTCAGATTATTGGCAATAATAAGACGATTGTTGAACAGAGAAAGTTGTTATCGCTCAACGGTTTGAAGATGAACAAGCGTAACGCCAAACAGAAAACCGTTTTTCAGTCTCATTTGAAAACTTTTGCCGTAGTCGATCTGCTGGGACGGGAAAACCAGGGGAAATATAACTATCGGATTCTGAGGAACGAATCTTTAAATGGAAAAGCATATCTGCTGATAGATATAAGAAAGAAGGCCCCACAAAAGGGGGATTTTCAACTTGAGGGCACGGCCCTGGTCTATCCTCACGATGGATCCGTCATACGAATCGAGTTTAACCAGTCCTCCATTATCGGACACGAAGGGCGGCGCCGGGCGTCCCTTGATCTGGGTTTTGAAGATGCAGTCATAAAAGATGTTCACTGGTTTGAGGTGCAGAAAGGGGGATTGAATTTCCCGTCACGCTCCTTCCTGACCGAACGCCTCAAGTTGGGTGATGTGCTTATGCCGCATTACGCGGTGGAGTATCGATATTCCAAATATGCATTCTTTTCCGTTTCCATCAAGGATGTGAGATACAGGTAAAGGCAGGGAAACGCCCGGGAAGTCAAGAAATTGAAAAAAGAGAACACCGATTCCGGATATTGAATAGAACCACGGAACACACGGAAAAAAGCAAAAGACAGGAGGCAGGAGACAGGCAGGAAGGGAGGCTAATGGCTATTGGCGAGTGGCCAGGGGGCTAGGGCAAGCACCGTCCCCAGGTGCACGGAATGGCCTGGTTTTCCCTTTTGTCTAATCGTGATAGAATCTCTGTCCCAGCCCGGTTCCGGGGCAATCCAATATCCGAGAGAGACGGACATGAGACCGATTTTGGGGATTCTTTGCTTAGCTGTTTTGCTTCCGTGCGCAAGCGTGGCGGCGGATAACGACACAAAAGAAAAAGCAGCGGTCGAGAGCCTGCTGTCGGTATGGGTGGACGGGGACGCCAAAAGCCCAGGCATCGTTGCGGTCCTGGTTGACAAGGAGGGCGCGCGCTTTTACGCGCACGGGTGCACGCAAAAAGAAGGCCTGCTCGTCACCGCGGATACCCATTTTGAAATCGGTTCGTTGACCAAGGTGTTTACCGCTTTGCTGATGTGCCGCATGCAGGATGTGGGCGTGATCGGTACTGACGCAACAGTGCAGACCTACCTGCCCGCGGACGTGGTATTGCCCCGGCCCCACGAAGAGCCGGTCACCCTGCTGCACCTGGCCATCCATTCATCGGGATTGCCGCGCATGCCCTACAACTTCATGCCCGCCGACCATCTCAATCCTTATGCCGCATATACGGCGGAAAACCTGAATGAATTCCTCAAGATCTTTGAACCGATCAATGCCCCGGGAACCACTTACGCCTATTCGAACGCCGGGTTCGGCCTGTTGGGCCTGCTCCTGGAGCGGGTCGGCGGGAAAAATTACCAGGCCCTGCTGGACCACTACGTGTTGGGCCCATTGGAAATGAAACACACCCGCATGCAGCTCACCGAAGCGGAAATAAACAGCATGGCCAAACCCCACGACGACAAAGGCATTCCCGTCCCGGTATGGGATTTCAAATCCCTGTATGCGGCGGGCGCCCTCAAATCCAACGCCCGTGACCTGGCCCGTTTTCTCGCCTGCCAGTTGGGAACATTACCCCATGATATGGGAAAAACCTTCCAGCGCATGATCCGGCCGGTGCTGCCGCTGGAAAAAGGCAAAGATGCCAACTTCATGGCGGTGGGCTGGCACATCCTGAATTTCGGCGACGGCCTGGATTGCGTGGCCCACGATGGCGGAACCGGGGGCACCCGCAGTATCCTGCTCTTCAATCCCGAACAGAGCTGGGGCGTGGCTGTACTGGCCAACTCCACCCACAACTGCACGCCCGTAGCCCTGGATATCATTCGTGCTGTGTGGCTCAAGAAAGTTGACGAGAAGATGTAGTGAAGGGGCGGTTCGCGAATCGTCCTTAAACTGTCTACTGTCACCTGCAACCTTCTACCTGTCCCCTTCGAGCTATTCAAATTGCTCTATGCCCGGGGTATAATTTCCCTACCATGGAATGCAAAAAAGAACGAAACCTGGAAAAATGCAATTGTACGTATGATCCCTGCTCCCGCAAAGGTGTGTGCTGCGATTGCATCACCTACCACCTGCGCATGCGTGAACTGCCGGCCTGCGCGTTTCCCGCGGATGCCGAACGCACTTTTGACCGCTCTTTCGAGCACTTCGCCCGCCTGGTCAGCCAGGACAAATTCTAAAAGTACGATTGCCTCTTGCCACTCGCCCCTGGCCGAGAGCTTCGATTTTTCTTTCGACTTTCAACTAAGCGCTCCCACCACTCGCCAACTGCCCCTCGCCCCTCGCCGAGCTGTATTTACTTTCGACTTTCAACTTTCAACTAATTTGCCTCCTGCCTCCTGATACCTGTCACCTTCTTCCCTCTTGTGCCCGAAAGGGTATTTCAACTCTTCAACTTTTTGTTTTTGACATTCACATGATAATATATTACTC
>DSBM01000079.1 GCA_011049425.1 Candidatus Aminicenantes bacterium | reverse complement strand
TCCGGCTGAATGCCGATCTCCCGCAGCGATTTCACACTGTGCTGGGTGGGCTTGGTTTTCAACTCACCGGCGGTTTTAATATAGGGAACCAGGGTTAAGTGGACATAAAGGGTATCTTCAGGGGAACGTTGCAGGCCGATCTGGCGAATGGCCTCCAGGAAAGGCAGGCTTTCAATGTCTCCCACCGTACCACCGATTTCCACTAGGACGATGTCATACTCGCCATCCAGACGCGTCACCGCTTCACAGATTGCGTCGGTCACATGGGGAATCACCTGTACGGTTTTGCCCAGGTAATCCCCGCGGCGTTCTTTCCGGATCACCTCGAAATAGATGCGTCCGGCCGTCCAGTTGTTTTGTTGGGAAGTGGTACAGGATGTAAAGCGCTCATAATGACCCAGGTCGAGGTCCGTTTCCGCTCCATCCTCGGTCACAAACACCTCTCCATGTTGAAACGGGCTCATGGTACCGGGATCCACGTTGAGATAGGGATCGAGTTTGATAATGGTGATGCGGTAACCGAAAGACTCCAGGATGTTGCCGATGGATGCGGCGGCCACGCCTTTGCCCAGGGAGGAGAGTACCCCGCCGGTAATGAATATGTACTTCGTCTGTTTCACTCATTCTCTCCCAGTTTGGCCTCGATACGGGCAATATCTTCGGGCACATCCACCCCAAAAGAAGGCTCCATGCTTTCCACCACGTAAACGCAAACCCCGTTTTCCAGAAACCGCAACTGCTCCAGGCGCTCCTGTGTTTCGAGCAACCCCGGCTTCCATGAGACAAAGCGTTTCAATACGTCCATGCGCATGGCGTAGATTCCCACATGCTGAAGGTAGCCCTGCTCCCGCGGATCTGACGCCCAGGGAATGGGTGAACGGGAAAAGTACAAAGCGCGGCGGCGGCCATCCAGAACCGTTTTTACCACATGCGCGGATATCAGATCGGCCTGTGCACCGCCGGCGTATGCGGCGGTAACGACGGGGCAATCCACCTTTGCGAGGGCCAGGGTGACACGGCGGACCAGTTCGGGATGAATCAGGGGCTCATCGCCCTGGATATTGACCACGGCATCAATCGGCTCGCGGCAAACGGCTTCATGCACCCGGTCCGTGCCGGAGCGGTGATGCGCGCCGGTCATGGTCCAAGTTCCGCCGAAGCGTTCCACCTCTGCGGCAATGCGTTCGTGATCGGTCGCCACGACAATGCGGCGAAAGCAGGCGGCGGCTTCTACCCGGCGGTAAACCCGCTCAATCATGGTCCGGCCCTTTATGACGGCCAGGGGTTTTCCGGGAAAGCGGGTGGAATCCATGCGCGCCGGAATCACTGCGTCAACGTTCACGGGTTTACAATTCCTTTTTCCCCTTTTCTTCAGTGGATTTGGAAACGACCTGCTGATTGCTACTCTCCAGGACTTTTAATTCCATCTGACATGAGCCCTGAAAAAAAGCGCCTTCTTCGATCACCAGTTTCGGAGTCACCAGTTTTCCGGAGAAGCGCCCGTTCGCGAAGATTTCCGCCCGCTCCTTGGCGATCACGTTTCCCTTGACCCGGCCGTTGATCGAGATATTGCGAACCACGATGTCAGCATCCACGTCACCGCTTTCACCGATGATCAGGTTCTGTCCGCTGGTTACTTTTCCTTTCAGAATTCCGTCAATACGCAGAGAATCACTGAAACGCAGCTCCCCGTTGAATTCGGTGTCTTTATCGATAAAGCCGCTCATGCGCACAAAGTTTTCGTTTCTGGCCATGGCCGATTACTCCTTTGCTTTGCCGTTCAAGAACATCTGGTACAAGCGCTCAAATTCATCCAATTTGGAAAAGTGGATTTCAATGCGACCGTTTCCCCGCGCAGAGTAAATCAGTTTCACCTTGGTGGCAAACAATCGCGCCAGTTTTTCTTCCGTACGCTTGATGTCAGGATCCGCGGCTATCGGATCCGGCGAAGTCTCATGGTAAAAATTCTTGACCAGTTTTTCCGTCTGGCGCACGGAAAGTTCAGCGGAAACGATGCGGTCAAACACGTTCTCGATATCCCGGGGATCGCGAAGGGCCAGCAGCGCCCGGGCATGACCTTGAGACAGTTGGCGGCGGACCAAACCCAGTTTTACACGGTCCGGCAAGTTCAACAGCCGCAGCAGGTTGGTGACGGTGGAGCGGTTCATTCCCAGTTTTGCGGCCGCCTGTTCCTGGGTAAGGCCATGTTTTTGCATCAGCATGTCAATGCCCTGGGCGACTTCAACGGGATTCAAGTCTTCGCGCTGAATATTCTCAACCAAAGCCCCAACCATAACTTCGTCGATTTCCAGGTCCCGCACGATGGCTGATATGCGTTGCCAGCGCAATAATTGAACGGCACGCCAGCGCCGCTCGCCAACGATCAAAAAATAGCGGTTTTCCCGGCGATAGACGGAGATGGGCTGGATCAACCCGGATTCACGGATCGATTCGGCTAATTCCCGGATCGACGACTCATCAAAATCCTTGCGGGGTTGAAAAGGATTGGGATGGATATCCGATACATCGATTTCACGCAGGCTCGAGTGCCCGTCTTCCTGGGGCTGGTTGGCGATAATCGCCTCCAAACCTTTGCCCAAAACGCGGCGTTTCATGGGTTCATTATCTCCCTGGCCAGCGCCATGTAGGCCCGGGAGCCGGCTGATTTAATGTCGTAGAACTGGATGGGCCGACCAAAACTGGGCGCTTCGGAAAGGCGCACATTGCGGGGTACCATTGCGGTGTACACCTTGTTTTTAAAATATCCGCGGATTTCCTGCTCCACCTGACGAGACAAATTCGTGCGTTCGTCGTACATCGTCATTAAAATTCCCTCGATCTCGAGGTCGACGTTGAAGTTTTCCTGGATGCGGTGAATGGTGTTCATCAAGTCGGAAAGCCCCTCCAAAGCGTAGTATTCTGCCTGGATCGGGATCAAAACCGAATCCGCGGCGGTCAACGCATTGATGGTCAACAACCCCAATGAGGGCGGCGAGTCGATAAACACAAAATCATATCCCTCACGAACCGATTCAAGGGCACGACGCAAGTAGGTGTGATTTTCCTCATCATCCGCTGTTTCCAACTCAAATCGAGCCAGGTTCCGCGATGATGGGACGATTTTTAAAAAATCCAGGTCATTGGACACAACCACTTCTTCTATCCTGCTTTGGCCGATCAACACGGAATACACATCCCGCTGAACCTCTGTTTTGTCAATGCCGAAACCTGTAGTGGAATTTGCCTGGGGATCCAGGTCAATCACAAGCACACGTTTTTCCGCAATAGCCAAAGCTGCTCCCAGGTTCACGGCTGTGGTGGTTTTTCCCACACCGCCTTTCTGGTTGGCCACGGCAATTACCTTACCTTTTGGCGCTGATTGTTTCACGTGAAACATTCTCCATTTTTAGAATTTTAATTACGTCACGGAATGGGATATTATAGATGGTCTGGTGAATATTTTCCAGCGGGATTTTCAGTTTCTCGATCTTTTTCAGTGAAGTAATGCAAACCACTTCGCGCACATCTTTATGAACGAGTGGTTGAACCAGTTGCGACAAATCGGGAAAGCCCCGAGAAACCAGGACGTTGTGTTGGGATGGAGATGGGAAAGTGAAGTTCTCCAACCTTTGACAAAAAACTTCGGCGTTTATTAAACCCAGGTGAGATACGGCGCGGCGCAAGAACCCGGCTTTCTTTTCGATACTCTCCAACAAGATAACTCTCCGCTGCGGAAAAAAAACAGACAGCACAATTCCCAGCAAGCCGTTTCCGCTTCCCGCATCCACAACACAGCTACCGCCGATCATGCGAGCTAGGCGCAGGGTTTCGTTCACCAGCACCTGGAGTTGATCCCGAGTGATCCTGCGACTGACCAGGTTGATCCGCTGATTGGATTCAAGCAGAAAATCCAGGTATTTTTGAAGCACTTCCGCATCGGGCAGCCCATCGCTTCCCGATGCGTCCATTTCGAATTTTATTGGTTCCGGGATCGTCAGTTTGTTTTATCCTTTTCGTTGCGTAAACACATAGGTAACCGCCAACAGCAACCACACCACCAATACAAGCGGGGCCAATCGGCCGTTGTCACGAAACAGGAAAAAGGGTGACAAAACCACGATCAGTACCAGCACCAGCACCAATATGCGTTGGACGGCTTTTTGAATCATGATTCAACCCCGGACGCTTGCAAAATCAACACAAGCATTTTCACCATACCTTGGATTTTTTTTTTGTCAAGCCTTGACACCCCCTTTTCACCGCTGTACCATTCCCGGTATACGCCCACGAGATAGATGGAAATGGTTTTTTTCACATTTGTTAATAAAATTGTGGAAATTTAGTATGAATTACTTTGATCTCACACGCAACTATCTGAAAGAGACTTTGGACAGTCCAACGTTTTTAAAATGGATTGAACCCCTCTCTTATATCGGTACCATGAACCAGATCGTTTTTGTGGGCTCCCCGGATCCGCAAAAAACCCAATGGATCAAATCCAACCTGCTGGAAAGACTCAATCAATATATGGAGAAAGAGTTCCAATGTTCATTGAAACTCGTTCCTTTATATGAAGAGATTGAAACCGAAACTTCGCATCCAACGGTTAGATCCGACTTAAATGGAGAGCCGGGAAATTTTGTCTCCAATCTCAACCCCAAGTACACTTTCGAAACCTTTGTGCAACTGGATTCCAACCGCATGGCGTATTCTTTCGCTTACAGCGTATCTGAATTTCCCGGCAAATCTTACAATCCGTTGTATATCTACAGTGATGTGGGCCTGGGCAAAACCCACTTAATGTACGCCATTGGCAACCGCATTCAACGCAATTCCGACATGAAAGTCATTTATCTCACCACCAGTGATTTCATGAACGAATATGTTGAGTATACCCGTTTCAACAAACGTTCGGAATTTATCCGCAAGTACACTTCCGTTGACGTACTGTTAATCGACGACATTCAGTACATCACCAAGTGGGGTGGCACAAGCGAACAGTTTTATTACATTTTTAACAAGTTGATCCAGGAAGAAAAACAGATTGTATTGTGTTCAGATACCCATCCGGATAACATCCCCTACTTGGAAAACCGCATTAAATCCCGTTTTGAATGGGGGGGCATCGTCGATATTCTTCCCTACGACCTTGAAGGCAGAATCGCGATTCTCAAACAGAAATTGTCGGAAAGAAAAAGTTTGATGTTGAATCACTTTGTGATCAACGAAGAAGTTCTCTATTTTCTGGCCTCTTCAATTAAGGAAAATATCCGTAAACTGGAGGGCGCTTTGAACCGCCTGATCGGTTATGCCAACCTGAAGCATCCGGATACCAATGGGGACCGCATCACCCTTGAGTTCGCCAAGGAAGCACTTAAACCGTATATTACCCTGTCAAAAAAACAGGTTACCGTGGAAAGTATCCAGGAGTATGTAGCCAAACGCTTTAATATCCGCACCGAGGATCTGAAATCCCGCAACAACTCTCCACGGGTGGCCCATCCCCGGCAAATCGCCATGTTTATCTCCAAGCGCGTAACCCGACATTCTCTGGCGGAAATCGGCCAGCAATTCGGAGGCAAGCATCACACAACAGTTCTGCATTCCATTAAGCGAATTGAAGAGAAGATGGGCACGGATCCGGAGTTTTCAAAAGATGTGAAAGCCATTCTGAAATTTTTCAACAACGAATGATTTCCACTACTTTCTCTTGTTTTCCACATTGCTTTGCAAGCCTCTATGCTTTTCAGTCCGCGGGTAATCGGGGTTATTCACTTTTTCACGCTGGTTTCTTTTTTATCTTTCTGGTATATACTAAGCATATTCTAATAATAAAAATAGGCAGGAAAAAATGAAGATTTTTGTGGAAAAGTCCATTTTCTCGAATGAACTCAAATTGTTTCAGGGTATCTTTGAGAAAAAGACCCTGATGGAGATATTGCAGAATATCAAGGTGACCGCTTTTGAAAATGGAGTGCTGGAGCTGACGGCTACCGATCTTGAAATCGGCTTACAATCTTCGGTTAAAGTTGATGTGCGTGAGCCCGGTTCCTTTACGGTTAACGGCCGGGATTTCTATGACCTGATTTCCCGCATGCCCGATGGTCCGGTAGAGATATCGGAAAACAACGACCTGCAGATTGTCATTAATAACGCGAGTAAGACCAGCAAATACAAACTGATGGGTATGCAGTCTTCAGAATACCCCAATCTTCCTGAATCCGATTTCAGTCAATCGATTCACCTGAATTCCGCCAAGCTGCAATCCATGATCAACAAAACCTATTATATTATCTCTCCGGAGATGAAGTTCAATCTGGGTGGGGCTTTGCTCAGCCTGGGATCGGAACGATGGGAAATGGCTTCCACAGACGGACACCGGCTGGCGTTTTGCGCGGTGGATGAGTCGATCAGTACCGGAGAATCACTGGAATTTATTGTTTCGAGAAAAACCCTGCTGGAGTTGTTGAAGGTGGGGGAAGACCTGGATATCGATTTCGCTTTTGACAAAAACAACTTGTTTTTCAAGGCCGGCAATCGCGTGTTATCCGCGCGCATTATTGATCAGAAGTTTCCCAATTACCGTGCAGTTATTCCCGAATCTACCCGTTTCAAAGCCGGCTTGAATGCGGAAGCATTGTTAACCACCCTCAGGCGGGTGCTGGTATTCAAGACCCGAAACAACGGCGTGTTTTTCCGTTTTGACAAAGGCAAACTGATTTTGGAACGATCCACGCCCGAGAAAGGCGAAGCCCACGAAGAGTTGCAGATCGAGTATTCAGGAGACGATATCAAAGCCGCTTTTAACGGACATTTCGTGCTGGATTTCTTGACCCATGTGGAAACCGAGTCTATTGAAATCGGCATGAATGATGGGGAAAATTCATTTGTATTTAAACCGGTATCTTCGCAAGGTGTAGATTTTATCTACGTGGTGATGCCCCTGAATTTGTAAGCAACCTTGATTGTTCACGGTCTCAAGATCGCCGGGTTCCGGAATATCCGTGGGCGAAATCTCGAGTTTGGTTCCGAAAAAAACCTGATTTTTGGACGCAATGGTGCGGGAAAAACCTCGATCATTGAATCCATGTTTGTAACGGCTTTCGGAAAATCATTTTTGAATGTCACCTTGGACGATATGATTCCACGCGGTGATTCGCGCTTTGATTTTCAACTTGGTATTGACCAGGGGCAAAACCGGCGTGAAATCCGATGTTTTTCTCCGGGAAAACGCTTACATATCGAGTTGGACAAGAGGAGGGTACAAACCACGAAAGTCCGCGATGTGTTTTATCCGGTGTTTTTTTCATCCACGGCTTTCATGCTGGAAATTGAGTCGGTTCCTCACATGCGCAGAATGGTGAATCGCTTTATATGTGGTGTAGATTCACTTTACATACGCTACATTTTGAGTTATAATCAAGCGTTGAAGCAAAAAAACCATTTGCTGAGATTTCGTCCGCAAACAACCGAGATCAGCGGATGGAATCAGGTGTTGAGTGAAATGGGGGCCCGGATCATGAATGCCCGCAGGGTTTTTGTGGATGAATTAAACCGGGAGATTCGGAATCAGGGCAAGGTAGAGATGAAATTAGTATATTCTCCTTCCGTTTCCGTGGAAGTGCAAGGCGAAACCAAAGGGTTTTGTGCCGAACTAGCCCGGGTTTATCCCATTGAATCCAGGTACCGGCGTTCAGTCATCGGGCCTCATCGGGATCGATTTGACATCCAGCTGGGCGATGTTTCGCTGAAATACCACTCTTCCGGTGAAAAGAAACTCCACCTGCTGCTGGCCTATATCGCGTTTATCCAGCTGTATCAAAAAGTCAATCGCGAATACCCGGTTTTTCTCGTGGATGATTATGACACGGCGATGGATAAACAAAATGTGGGGTTTTTTATGGATACTTATCCAGATATACAGGTGATTGCCACCTCGGTAAACCCGAATGGGCGGTTTGATCGTCAGATCGAGTTGGCCCGGGAGAATTAAGACGTGACAGACAACCAAAAAAAGGCGACTACGTATACCGCGGAAAACATTAAAGTTCTGGAAGGATTAGAAGCGGTCCGGGTTCGGCCGGCCATGTACATCGGAAGCACGGGAACAACCGGACTTCATCACCTGGTGTATGAAGTGGTGGACAACTCCATCGATGAAGCCATGGCCGGGCACTGCTCCCGCATTGACGTTGTGATCCATTTTGATAATTCCGTTTCAGTCATGGACAACGGTCGCGGCATTCCCGTGGATGATTTCAATGGCGAGGGAGTATCCGCGGCGGAAGTGGTTATGACGCGCCTGCATGCCGGTGGAAAATTCGACAATGATTCGTACAAAGTGTCTGGGGGATTACATGGCGTCGGTGTTTCCGTGGTCAATGCCCTTTCATCCAAACTGGACCTGGAAATCAAGCGGGACGGGCATATCTTTTTTCAAAAATACGAATACGGCAAAGCCTTGACGCCTTTCAAAAAAATCGGTAACTCCAAGCGCACGGGCACCAAGATCACTTTCTGGCCCGACGACGAGATATTTGAAACCACGGAATACGATTACAGCATTCTGGCCAAGAGAATGAAGGAACTGGCGTTCCTGAATCCCGATGTCACCATCCAATTAAAAGACGAACGCACCCATACCGAAGAGACGTTCCACTTCAAGGGCGGCATTGCTGAATACGTCCGCTACCTGAGCGGCAATAAAGAATTGATCCACCCCAAGCCGATTGTGTTGACTACCAAGAGCGCGGAAGGCGAAATCGACATCGCTTTTCAATATATTAATTCATTTAACGAAAACCTGCTTTCCTTCGTGAATAACATCAAAACCGTTGAAGGGGGAACTCACCTGACCGGATTTAAGGGCGCGATCACGCGCACCATTAACTACTTCGCGCAGAACAACAACTTGATCAAAGACCTAAAAACCGGCTTCACCGGGGATGATGTGCGCGAAGGCCTGGTGGCCGTGGTATCGATCCGCATCAAGGATCCGCAGTTTGAGGGTCAGACCAAGGCCAAGCTGGGGAATTCGGAAGTCAAGGGAATGGTGGAATCTTTTGTAAACGAATCCCTGGGACAGTATTTCGAAGAAAATTTTGCGGTTGCCAAAGCCGTTATCGGCAAAGCCCTGATGGCTGCCCAGGCGCGGGTGGCTTCGAGAAAAGCCAAGGACCTGGTTCGAAAATCAAGCCTGTTGGAAAACACAACCCTGCCGGGAAAACTAGCGGATTGTCAGTCCAAGGATCCGGCGCAAAGTGAGATCTTTATCGTGGAGGGAGATTCCGCGGGAGGTTCCGCCAAGAACGGCCGGGACCGGAGATTTCAAGCCATTCTGCCCTTGAGAGGAAAGATCCTCAATGTTGAAAAAGCCAGTACCGCCAAGATGCTGGAAAGTCAGACGATCAACACGTTGATCGCGGCGCTGGGCGTGGGTATCGGTAAAGAACATTTTGATGTCGAAAAGCTCCGATATCACAAGATCATTATTATGACGGACGCTGACGTGGATGGAGCGCATATCCGCACGCTTTTGATGACGTTCTTTTTTAATCACATGCGGGAGCTCATAGCAAGAGGCCACCTCTACCTGGCCCAGCCGCCGCTGTACATGATCCGTAAGGGTAAAAAACACCTGTATCTGAAAAACGAGAAAGAAAGGCTGGATTTCTTTTTTAAACGCGTGGGAGAGGAAGCCCACATCATCCTGGGACCGGGCAAAAACGATGTGCTTAAAAACACAAAACTGGTGCGCTTTCTGAGGCTGATCAACAAAAAGAACATCTTGATTGATGACATTGAAAAGCAGGGCATTCCCCGGGAACTGACGCTGACATTGATTGAAATGATCCGCGACGAAGACACGTTCCGCAGTCGTGAAAAAACCCTGACTGTCGCGGAAGCCCTGCGCAAGCTGGAATGCTGTCGCGTTGTGGATGTCGGCTTTCAGGAAGAGTACAACACCCATTGCCTGGAAGTGGAGTACCAGTTGAACGGCGTGGTGATGCACCGTTCCGTGAACTGGGAATTTTTAACCGGGCCTGAATTTGCCGAAGTAAACCGCGTGTTTGAAAAAATCAAGTCCTTTCCCGAACCCCCGTACAAGGTGGTATTTGGCACCAGTGAAAAAGAAGCTTCCCATCGCAGCGAACTGGTGCCGCTTTTAATGGATTATTCACAAAAAGGCATTTACGTGCAACGTTACAAGGGGTTGGGTGAGATGAACCCCGTCCAACTTTGGGAAACCACCATGAACCCGGCCAACCGCACCTTGCTCAAAGTGCAGATCAACGATTCCATCCAAAGTGAAGACCTTTTTGATACCTTGATGGGAACCGATTCCAGCAAGCGGCGCGAATTCATCCTGGAGAACGCGCTGAACGTGCGCAACTTGGATGTGTAAGGAAAAACGACCATGGCAGAAAGAGATATCCTGATCGCCCAAGCCGTAGAAGACGTCACCATCGAGAATGAGATGAAGACGTCTTACCTTGATTACTCCATGAGCGTCATTATCGGACGCGCCATCCCCGATATCCGCGACGGGCTGAAACCGGTGCACAGGCGGACGTTGCTCTCGCTGCATGCCACGGGTACGCATCACAACCAGCCCTATAAAAAATCAGCCCGCATTGTGGGTGACGTGATCGGCAAATACCATCCGCACGGAGATTCCGCGGTATACGATACCCTGGTGCGCATGGCGCAGGATTTTTCACTTCGATACCCCCTGGTTGACGGCCAGGGAAACTTCGGCTCCATTGATGGGGATCCGCCCGCCGCCATGCGTTACACGGAAGTCCGCCTGCAGAGAATCGCCAACGAGTTGCTGCAGGACCTGGACAAGGAAACGGTAAACCAGCTCCCGAACTACGATGGGTCGTTGACGGAACCAGAGATATTTCCGGCGCTTCTGCCGGTTTTATTGCTCAACGGCAGTTCGGGTATCGCCGTCGGCATGGCCACATCCATTCCCCCTCACCATATCGGCGAATTGATCGATGCTTTTGTGTACTTTCTGGAACACCGGGAGGCATCGGTTGCGGAACTCATGGAGATCGTCAAGGGCCCGGATTTTCCCACCGGAGGTTTTGTTTTCGGGCGCCGCAGTCTTCTGGATGCCTATGAAACAGGTCGCGGTACCATTGTGGTTCGCGCCAAGGCGGTGGTGGAAACCGACTTGCGCAATCGCCAGCGTATCGTTGTCACCGAGATTCCCTATCAAACCAACAAGGCGCGCATACTGGAAAATATCGCCCAACTGGTTAAGAACCGTCGCATTGAAGGCATCAGCGATCTGCGCGATGAATCGGACCGCGAGGGCATGCGCATTGTCATCGATATCAAACGTGATGAAATTCCCGAAGTCATTCTCAACTCCCTGTACAAATACACCCAGTTGCAAACGACTTTCTCCATCAACCTGCTGGCCATTGTCAATCAGCAGCCCCGCCAGTTCAACCTGATCGATTACTTTAATTACTTTCTGGGCCACCGCAAAGAGGTGGTGCGGCGCCGCTCCCTGTTCGAGTTGGACAAAGCGGAAAAACGCGCGCATATCATTGAAGGGTTAAAAATCGCCCTGGACAACCTGGATACCGTGATTCGCCTGATCCGCAGCTCAAAGAACCGGCAACAGGCAAAAGAGAGGTTGTTGGCGGCTCTGCCCTTAACCGAGGTGCAGACTGATGCCATTCTGGACCTGCAGTTGTACCGGCTGACCAACCTGGAAGTCGACAAGCTGGAAGCCGAGTACGTGGAATTGCTGAAACTGATCAACTACCTGCGGGAGCTTCTGGATAGCGAGCGCATGATGCTGAGTGTCATAAAAAAAGAGTTGCTGGCCGTACGGGACAAGTATCAGGATGAGCGTCGCACCACCATTATTGAACAGGATTTGTCCGATATCCGCATCGAGGACCTGATTAAGGACGAGGATTTCGTGATCCTCTACACGCGCAACGGATATATCAAGCGCACTACCCTGAGCACTTACCACAACCAGAACCGCGGCACCATAGGGCGCCGCGGGGTCAGTTTGCGCGAAGAGGATATGATATCCCGCGTGTTTGTGGCATCCGCCCACGACTATATTCTCACTTTTACCGAAAGGGGGCGCATGTTCTGGATCCGGGTGTACGACCTCCCGGAGGGCGACACCACCAGCAAGGGAAAACCCATCAACCGCTTCCTCGGTATCGATGGCGAGGACAATGTTTGTTCCGTTATCAACATCAAGGAGTTTTCTTCGGACCGTTACGTGATGCTGTTTTCCCGCCAGGGTTATGTGAAAAAGACTTCCCTGGCGGCGTTTTCGAACCCGCGCAGCAATGGCATTATCGCCGCCGATGTTCCAAAAAACGACACCTTGTTTGAAGCCCAGATTTCAAATGGCGACAACGATGTCATTGTCGGCACCCATTTGGGCAAGGCGTTGCGCTTTTATGAAAAGGACGTGCGCGAAATGGGCCGCACGGCCAGGGGCGTGCGCTGTATCAGGCTGGGAAAGGGGGATTTTGTGGTGGGAGCGGCCGTAATCGGTGAAAGCGACCAGACCATTCTGACGGTGACGCAAAACGGAATCGGTAAAAAATCGGACCTGGACCTGTATCGCATTCAGACCCGCGGCGGTAAGGGTCTCATCAATATCCGCTATACTGAGAAAGTCGGCCGCGTTATCGGCCTGGTCACACTGGGTTCCTGTGATGACCTGATCCTGTCTTCGCGCAAGGGCATTGTCAATAAAATCTGTTCAGACGCCATCCGCTCTCAGGGACGAGCGACCCAGGGAGTACGGCTGCTGCAGTTGCGCGAAGGAGACCAACTGGTCTCTTTGGAAAAAGTACGCAGCGACGAAGAAAAACCCGTCTTGTGACTTTTCGTTGATTCGGGCCGGAATTTGTGATACAACCGCGGGCGGAGATCCGAGCCCATGCTTTTTCCCATAAAGGATTACAATCCGACCCAAAGACCCGCGGTGTTAACCGTACTGATCATCCTCGTGAACGTGGGGGTCTTTTTCACGCAGGCGTTGTTTTCCGATCTGCAGTACCAGGTGGCCCGTCACTCCATGATTCCCTGGGAAATCACCCACTTTGAGCGCATCGATCAACCCATTGCGATTAGAGAGACGGCGGATCCCCTGACCAACCAACCGCAACGGGAGCCGGTTTACCGCGAAAACGCCCCGTTCATGACGATCCTGTTTTCGATGTTCATGCATGGATCCTTGATGCATTTACTGGGTAACATGCTGTTTTTATGGATATTCGGTAACAACATCGAAGATCGTCTGGGGCCCCTGCGTTATCTACTGTTTTACCTTGCCTGTGGTGTTGGGGCCAGCCTGCTGCACGTGTTGTTCCATCCCGGTTCCCTGATACCCGTGATCGGAGCCAGCGGAGCGGTTTCCGGTGTGATGGGCGCCTACCTGCTCCTGTTTCCCCGTGCCAAAGTCCGTTCGTTGCTGCTTATATTTATTCTGGTCACATTCGTGGATATTCCCGCCGCGGTCTTTCTGGTGATCTGGTTCGTGTTCCAGTTTTCCTACATCGGTGGCAGCGGCATTGCCTGGGCGGCCCATGTGGGCGGGTTTCTAATGGGAATGCTTTTGATTCACTTCTGGCGCAAGCGCAATCCCGGGTCGCCTGTAGTGATCCTGGAATAGATGGCGTGCCGCCGGTATGCGGCGTGGTGAATGTTCCCCAGCCTGTCACTCGTTGGGTGTTGCGCGATTTTCCTTATCCAGCAACCATTTCAAGGTCAGGGGCCCGATGAGTTGGTTGATGAATATGGCAGCCAGTATCAAAACGCCGACCGATTTTCCCCAACGCGGGAATTGTTCCGTGATAATGGTGGCCAATCCAAGTGACAACCCCGCCTGGGAAACAAAAGCCGTCCAGCCCCGATGACGAAGGTGCAACGCCTTGACGGAAAACTGAATTCCAATCCATGTTCCCGCCCATTTGAAAAACAGGCGCAGCACCACCAGCGCCATTGCCAGAATGCCCACGGTATGGAGCAAATCCAGGCGCAAAGCCGCCCCGGCAAGGGTAAAAAACAACACGTACACCGGCGGAGAAATCGCTTCAAGATGGTCCATCAGGCGGTCTCCTTCGCGGCTGAGGTTGACCACCAGAAACCCGGCGGTCATCATGATCAACAAGGGGTGAAGTCCAAGCGGCTCAAAAACTTCGTATGAAAAGAAACATACTGCCAGGATAAACACAACCATGTGATTTTTAACGCGACTCAGGCAAACAATAATTAGTCCTCCGATCAACAGCCCGGCCAGAACGGATCCGAATATCTGCATAAAGGTGCCGCCAATGCTGGTAACGGTTTCCGACTCCGCCGGATTCAGCGCGTGGGCAATGTTAAGTCCAATACAAAACAGAAACAGGATCACGATATCCTTAAGCATGACTACGCCCAGAATCAAATCGGTTGTGGCGGAACGTTTTCCCGATTCCACGATCACGGCAAGCGTGGTGGATGGAGAGGAAGCGGTGGAGACGATCCCGATCAACAAACCTGCCGACAACACTCCGGCCGTGTCGGCAAACGGCACGGGAAACACCCATGTGGCCAGTATCCAGAAACCGGCGCTCATGCCAACAATCATGATCAAGGTCTGCATGGAAAGCACCCACGAAATCACGCGAAAATGGGGGCGCAAACGCGCCAGGCGGATCTCGCCGCCGGCGGTCAAGGCAATCAGAGAGAGAGCAAGACCATTGATCAGCTGCAGGTCCGAGACATGACTTTGGGTGATATTCTTGAGGCCGAATGGTCCGATCAACATCCCGGCCAAGAGATATCCCGTAATTGAGGGCAATCCATGTCGCTTGGCCAGGCGCCCGGTCACATAGCCGATCAACATCATCAGCCCCATTGCGTATGCCGCACTGGCCGAAATATCGATCAAAGCCACCCGGGGCATCAGCGCTCCGAAAAGGATTAGTCCCAGCAACAGCAACAAGTTCATGATTTCTCTTTTTTGCCGACCGTTCTGAAAAATCCGACCGTTCCCGTCCATTCTCCGATCAGCAAAGCAAACACAAATACGGCTGTCGCCCAGGCCATCCATTTGGTTTGAAACCGTTCATGAATTTCAAGCAACACGGCCGGACCGATTCCACTCATCGGCAATAAGAGAAATGCGGCCTGTTTTGTGAATCTTGAGGGGGCGTAATGCCAGGGGCGGGTAAATGCGATCGCCACGCGTTTGGACCAGTACTTGCCCAGAACAAGCAGCAACGCCACAACCAATGGCGCCCATCCGATGGGAAACGCGTAAACGGGCAGTGCGATCATGAACAGCAGGTAGAGTGGTTTTTCCACTGGCGTCAAGCGCTTTTGAAACCAGGCATGCCTCCGGGTGAAATTGGTAAAGGTGATGCCCGCGGTCATGGTGACAAACAGCATGGAAAAACGCAACAGGTACGCGGCTCCACTGAGCGCAAACACCAGTCCGAAGAGGATGGTGGAAACTTCAAGGGGGTCTTCCACTTTTCTAACCATATAGTGGACCACATAACCAGAGATAATTCCGAAACCGACTTGCAGGCCGAGTGAAAAAAATGCATTTAATCCACTGGCGCCGGTGGAAACCAACAATGGCAGGATTGCGGCGACCAGAATCGGGAAAAAATTGTCAATCGCCGCCACAAAACAGCACATGCGGTACTGCCTGCCCGCATACCGATACCGGCGCATGGCCCAGAAAACGAACGCGGTACAACTTTCAGAAAGCAGGACGGCCAATATGACCACAAAAGAAATGGCCACAGATACCGAAAAGTGAAAAAATTGAGTCAGCGCGATTACCAGGAACCATCCCATCACGGTCAGCATGAGAGCGGGGAAAAAGAACAGTGTGCCCGCGGAGAGAAACCAGCCAGGGGGGATGCGTTTCAAGTATCGCCATTCCAGTTGAAACCCATATAGAAATCCGATCCATCCCAACCCGAAATGAATCAGGGGGCGCAAGTGCGACAGCACGTCTGTCGATATCAAACCCAGCCCATTGGGGCTGATAAGGACTCCCAGCAATAGAAAGCCCGTGCCCGAAAAGAGAAAATATGTCAGGGGAGATCGCTTGCGATCCATTTTGAACAAGGGAATAGAGCCGACAAAGGTCACCAGCAGCAAAGCCGCAAAAATAGTCAGGGAGCTCACGATCCAGGTTCCGGTTTCAGCCCCCAGGCATCAATGACCGGTATAAAAAAGAGGATACCGTTGCCGTTGTCCTCAAGTGGACCCAGAATTTTTTTCAGTACGTTTTTTACGGCAGGGCCCTTTTCGTCCTGAATGACGGAAAGAACGGTTTTATTGTAGGGCCGGTTCCCGGAGAACATGAAGCGCAATCCGGCAAAAACCGGCACATCTTCAGCCAGAATGTGGCCCATTCCGACTGAATCCACGATGGTCGCACCGGTGATGCCGATTTCCAGATATCCTTCCAACACCGATTCCAGCAATTCTTCGCGGTTTAGAATCAAAACCGCCAACATCATGGGCGAATCAACTCGTCTTTTTGAATCAGAACCCGGTATATCTCTTTTGCGTTCGCAACCGTGCGGGTTGCCTCCACGATGTCGGTGTTGTCGACCATGCGGGCAATATGTGCCAGTGATTTCAAGTGCAGCCCCACATCACGATCGTCGCTCATAATTAAAAAAACCAAAAAAACCGGCTTTCCATCCGGGGCCTGGAAATCCATGCCTTTGCGGATGCGGGCGACACATATAAAAAAGCGGGAAAATTCATCTGAAAAGATGTGAGGCGCAGCCGCACCCTTTCCGATGGCGGTGGATTGTACCTTTTCACGGCGGATGAAAAGTCTTTTAATTTTTTCCGGTTGCGAGATGTGATTCCTTTCCTTTAAAAATCTAGCAAATGCCGCGTAAAACTGATCTGTATTCGCATATTCCTCGCAATCGAATACATCCATGGCATCCAAATAATCATTGAGGTTCATTCTATTTTCCTCCAGATATCGTCTTTGGTTTCCCACTGGCTGTCCCGTCCAGCGGAGTGGAGTACCATTGTCAACGTGTCATCGCGATCCAGTCGGAACGGCATGTTCCAAGGATCCATGATCTCTTGTCGATGGCGGATATAATCCGGAATCAGCAGGTCAAGCAATTCGGGATACTCTCCGTGATCAATGAAGTAGGCGTTCAAGGCTTCACGAATGCGCACCAACCGGGTTTGCAACAGCACGAGCTTTGCCTCGTTGGTCAAATTGCGCTTTTGCTCCACCACGCTTTCTCCATCGTTGTTGCGCAGCGTGTAGATCACTCCGACAACCACAACCACAACCAGTAGTCCAATCACCAATCCTCTCATGCGCCTATTCTAGCCCAGAGCAAAAAAAAAGCCAATTCACCATAGCGGAGCCTTTTTCCGTACAGCAGTTGGAACCGTGCTATAATATCGATTATGGCCGTCAACGATTCCACCCGCATTCAGTTGCTGCGGCAACTAGAGATTTTCGCCGATCTGGATGCATCGGACATTTCCCGTTTGGGTAATTTGTTTAAAGAAAAAGTGTTTGATGCGGACGAAGAGATTTTCGCGGAAGGAGACGCCGGCACGTCCATGATGGTGGTGGCCTCCGGTACGGTTCGGATTTCTCAGAAACCGGATGCCGACTCCGAGGAAGCCCTGATTCTGCTCAAGGCTGGAATGGTCTTTGGCGAGATGGCGCTGTTGGAAGAACTTCCCCGCAGCGCCACGGCCATTGCGCACACGCCGGTGATGCTTTTTGAAATCTCCCGAGAGGAATTTATGCGCGAGATTGCGGAACATCCACTTTGCGGGGTCCGAATCCTGTTGCAACTGGCGCGTATCCTGTCCGCTCGTCTCCGGGAAACCGACCTGAAGTTGAAAACCTTTATCAATCTGGCACGGTGGATATAGAAGGAGAGTTGGAAAGAAAAAACAAGTTAAGAGAGTTGAGGAAGTTGATAGAGGAAAAGAAGTGCTCGCCAGGTGAAATGGTTTTTCTGGTTTGCTTTTGCTTTCGACTTTAGACTTTCAACTTTTCTCTTTTCACTGGGAAAGGAAAAAGGGTTTACTATCCCCTCCACTTTGGCTACAATTGGTTGAGAAATATCGGGTTTGACCCGATACCACCAGGAGGCAAAAAATCATGCGAACCAAATTGGTTTTTATCACAGTCATGTTGGGGATAGTTATATCGTCAAGCGGATTACCCGGTTGTACCAACTTTATCATCACGCGTGGAGCATCCGTGGACGCGTCGGTGATCGTGACCTATGCGGCGGATTCTCATGTGCTGTACGGCGAACTCTATTACCGTCCGGCCGCGGTTTATGCGCCGGACACCATGATGGACATCGTAGAATGGGATACGGGCAAATTCCTGGGTCGCATTCCCCAGGCTGAACGCACCTTTTCCGTAGTGGGAAACATGAATGAGCACCAGGTGGTGATTGGAGAAACCACGTACGGCGGGCGCAAAGAGTTGCGCAATCCCGAAGGCATCATGGATTACGGCAGCCTGATGTACATTGCCCTGCAACGCGCCCGCACCGCCCGGGAGGCCATTCAGGTGATGACCGGCCTGGTGGCGGAACATGGCTACTACAGCTCGGGCGAGTCCTTTTCCGTGGCCGATGCCCGGGAGGCCTGGATCCTTGAGATGATCGGCAAGGGACCCGGCCGCAAGGGAGCCGTATGGGTGGCTCGACGCATTCCGGATGGGTTTGTTTCCGCGCATGCCAATCAGGCCCGCATCCGTCGCTTCCCGTTGAACGATCCCAAAAATTGCCTTTACGCACCGGATGTGATTGAGTTTGCCCGCGAGATGAAGTATTTTTCCGGTGCGGACGCGGATTTCAGTTTTGCCGATGCGTACGCTCCCGCGGACTTCGGCGCATTGCGGTTTTGTGAAGCCCGGGTCTGGAGCATGTTCCGGCGTGTGGCCCCCTCCAGTGACTTTTCCCTGGATTACGTAATGGGCAAAACCGCGGACGCCGAGCCGCTACCGTTGTGGATCCGCCCGGACCGCAAAGTGTCCGTACGGGACTTAATGGAGCTGATGCGGGATCATTTTGAAGACTCCCCCATGGACCTCAGCAAGGGTGTGGGAGCCGGTCCGTATGCATGCCCGTATCGCTGGCGGCCATTAACCTGGAAAGTGGATGAAAAAACCTATTTCAACGAACGGTCCACCGCCACCCAGCAGACCGGATTCTCATTTGTTTCGCAAGCCCGCGCCGACCTGCCGGACCCCATCGGCGGCATCCTCTGGTTCGCGGTTGATGACACCAACAGTTGCGTGTACGTGCCCATGTACTGCGGAATTTTGGCTGTTCCCCACGCCTATGCGGTCGGGACCGGAGATTTCAACACATTTACCTGGGATTCGGCTTTCTGGGTGTTTAATTTCGTTTCCAATTACTGTTATCTGCGCTATTCCGATATGATCCGGGATGTAAAAGTGGAACAGCAGCGCCTTGAAGGGAACTTCCTCTCTGAAGTACCTGGAATTGATCGGGCGGCCGCAAGTCTTTACAAAGAGTCGCCTCGCCGTGCGCGGGAATACCTGACGCGTTTCAGTTTGGAAGCGGGACAAAAAACGGTTTCAACCTGGCGCAAACTGGGCGAACATCTATTGGTGAAATACCTGGACGGCAATGTCAGGGATTCCCAGGGCAAGGTAACCCACCCGGGTTATCAGCAAAGCTGGTACCGGCGGATTGCTGAAGAAAGCAAAGATTCTCTGGCGGTTCCGGAAGCCGATAAAGAGTAATTTCAGTTCCGCTGTTCAGGCTGCATCGGACCGCGGGCGCCCAGCTTTTTGCCCTGCCAGGTGTCCCGTTTGCGCATCTCCTGGTGGATACGGTTCAACGTATCGACTTTGTCCAGGGCCCAGACGGGGGCCACGAAGAGTTCCCGGTTCCGTTCACCGGTTAAACGGTGAACCACGATGTCCGGGTCCAGGGATTCCAGCAGGTCCGCCACCAGTGTGACGTATTGCTCCTGATTGAACAGGGGAATGTTTCCCTGCTGATACAAGGCTTCCAATTGCGTCCGCCTGAGAACATGCAGCATGTGGAGTTTGATGCCGCGCGGTTTTATGCGGTTCATCTCCAGAATCGTGGACCGCATCATGTCCGTTGATTCCCCGGGTATGCCCAGGATCAGGTGCACAAGGACATCCAGTCCACAATCTTTTAAAGCCCGAAAAGCCGAGCGGAATGTTTCAAAGTCATGGTGACGATTCAGGAATTTCAGGCTGGTTTCATGGATGGATTGCAATCCCAACTCCACACATACGTATCTCTGCTTGGACAGGTCTATCAGAACTTGAAAGACATCCGTGTGGAGGCAATCCGGGCGGGTGCCGATAAACACCCCTTTTACCTGGGGAAAACGCAACGCCGGGGCATAGAGTGCGCGCAATGTGTCCGCGGGCGCGTATGTGTTTGAAAATGCTTGAAAGTAGGCGATATAATGAGCGTCGGGTTGGTTTTTGATATGAGATTCGATCTGAACGTCAATCGGCAGCGGGGTCTTTAACAACGGGCCGGACCCGAATTGATCGCAGTAAATGCAGCCCAGCGTGTCCAGCGTTCCGTCGCGATTGGGGCAGGAAAAACCGGCATTCAGGGGAATTTTTCGTGTCTTGTGACCAAATTTTTGCCGGAAAAAGCGATTGGCTGTAAAATAGCGTTCATTCATCCAGGAGTTGAGTGATTTTTTCCAGCAGTTTATTTAAATCCACGGGCTTTTCAAAAAACGCGTCCACGGATTCTTCCGCCATCACTTGTTGAATTTGGTTTTTGGCATAAACCCCAGACAAAACAATGGTGGGGATAAACCATTTTGTTTTAATCGCTCGCACCAGATCCAGTCCGTGCTCACCGGGCAAAAGCAGATCGGTAATCACCAAGCGGGGCACTTCCGATTCCAACCGGGCCAGCGCCTCGGAACCGCTTTTGGTGGCGGTTACCCGGTACCCTTTATCTTGAAGACAACGTACGAGCATTTCCCGGATTTCCACATCATCATCGACAATCAATATGTGATGTTTAGCCATTTTGTTTTACCCTTTGGTATACTAGAAAGTACTCGTCAAAAGACCAGAGTACAAACGCCACGGATGTAACGGCGAAAAACTGCTTGAAAACAGTTAAACCAAATGCCGGGTTTAGATCAATAATATAAATAAAGATCAACAGGCTGACCAGAAAAAAGGTGATTTTTCCAAGCGCGATCGAGCCTTTAATCAAATGCTTTTTCTTGTACATTACCGATGATACCAGCAGTATTACTGTGTCGCGCGTTATGATTGGAATGGTGAGCCAGAGCGGAAAATCCGCCACGATACTCAAGGCCACAATCGAAAACAAGGTCAACAATTTGTCGGCCAGAGGATCCAGTATTTTGCCCAACTCCGATTCCAGGGAAAATTTTCGCGCGAAGTAGCCGTCCAAAAAATCGAGCCCCAAGGCAAAGGCGTACACAAAAAGCAGCCAAAAATAGCGCCCGATCGTGAAGTTCAGAATCCAGAAAAACACCAGCGGAATCAGGAGCAGGCGCATTCCACTAAGGATGTTCGGAAGCGTCATGACCCGTTTCATGCATAGAAAATATATGATTCGCGCGCAAAAAGCAATAACCCCGTGAGCTTGCCGTTAACCCGGCTTTCTGATATTAGTGTTTCATGCCCCAGCATGATTCACGCGACGAGAAAGTGAATTTTCACGAATGCAGCCGTGACTATCGTTTTTCCTGTGACTGGGTGTTCAATCAGTTGGTGGTGCTATGTGACGGCAAGGTGGTGTGCGGCTGCGCCGATCCCTACGGGCGCCGTCCCGTCGGCGACCTGGAACATCAATCGATAAAAGAGATCTGGAATTCTCCCTTGGTGAGGCAGATTCGTCACGATCTCAATGAAGGCCATTGTTGTTTCTGTGATGAATGCGGTCTGAAGCAACGCCTGCCGGAGGGTGTGGCACCTCCGCAGCGGCCGGAAACGCTCGAACGATTGCCGCGCCTTTTTTTTGAGCCCACAATCCAGTGTAACCTGTCCTGTTTTCGAGCCGTTTGCAACCGGGAATCTGGAATCCACCGCACCCGCCGGCGTTCGCGTTTTCCCCTGGACGCGTTCAAGCGCCTGATGGATGAAGTCGGACCCGAATTGATCCGGCTGGACTTCTTTAACTACGGTGATCCGTTTATGCATCCCCGGGCCGTTGATATGATCGAATACGTGAAAGCCCGATATCCCCATATTTATGTTTATTCCAGCACCAACGGTTTGGTGTTGACTTGGGAGAAAATTGAGCGCCTGGTGGCCGCGGGAATGGATGAGATCACCTTCAGTGTGGACGGAGCAGACCCGGAAACGTACGTTAAGTATCGTTGCGGTGGGGATTTTGAGAAGCTGATGCGCATCATGTCTCAATTTGTGGTCTTGCGCAATCAGGCCGCACACGAAGTACCGTTTATCAACTGGCGCTACATCCTGTTCCGCTGGAACGATAAAAAACCGCAAATGCAGGCAGCCCGGCGCATGGCCGCTGAAATCGGGGTGGATCGCTTGACCTGGGAGATCACCGACCATCCTCCGGAAGCCTATTCGCGGCGTTTTCTCTTTAAAAGCAGGGCCTGGCGGCGCATTCGCCATGAAATCTGGGATTCCAGCCAGATCGGCAACGCGATCCCCTGCAAGCGTTTTTTGGCGCGAATCCGCCCTCCCCGCGAAACCATCCTTGCCTCTTCCGAAAGGGAAACCGTAATCCCGGTGCAGGTGAAAAACATTGGCGGGGCGCTGTGGCGGCACAATTCCCGTTCCGGACGGCGCCTGGTTCGCTTGGGGGCCCAGCTTCACGACAATCATCGCGGCATGCTGGAATTGAATTACGCCAGGGCCTTTCTACGCAAATCCTTGTCCGCCAAAGAAAAGGACGTTTTGTCCATCACCCTTCCCGCTATTGAAAAGCCGGGCCATTACTGGTTGCGTTTTGATATGGTTCTGGAAGGGGTGGATTGGTTTGCTTCGGCCGCGTCACCAGTGGCCTGGCGTCGGCTTCGGGTTTTGAATTAACTGTTGTTTTTTTTGCTTCCGGTTTGATTTTTGCCGTATAATCGAATACGTTAATTTTCCAATGGAGGTGGATCATGTATAGAGCGGTTCGGTCGCCCAGGAGTTGGGTTTTGGATTGGCAAATATTTTGGCGTAGCGGCCTCGCCATCCTGTTGGTAGCCGCTTTTTGCACCTGCTCGGGAAAGCCGGATTCAGCAGAGAAAAAGGGTCTGTCTGAACCGCCGGCAGATCTGATCACGCGCATCAGCGGCGGAATCCTCTCTACCAGTGATTCCATCCTGGTCCGTTTTTCCGTTCCCGTAGTGGAGCAGAACCAGGTCGGCGGCGTACAAACACCGGATCCCTTCCATTTTTCGCCGGCCATTTCGGGCGGGTCCCGGTGGCAAGATGCGGCTACGCTGATTTTTCAACCGAACTCTCCGTTACCGATGCGCACCGGGTTTACGGGCAAATTGAATCTTGGCGCAGTAAACCCGGAATGGGCGCAACGCCAACCTGTTATTTTCAAATTCAGGGTGGGCGGACGGGAAATCAGCCAGATCACGGCTGATTTTTATCCGGTCGAACGCCGTGATCCCCGGTTCGTCGTTTTTCGCGGGGAAATCACGCTGACCGAACCCGCTGAAGCAGAAACCGTGCGCACGGCCGTGAAACTGAATCGTGACGGTAATGTGATTCCCCTGCAATGGGACCCCGCGCAAGAAAATACCCGGTTCAGTTTCCATTCCCGTGATCTGGAACGCCCTGATTCACGCCGCGTGTACGCGTTGACCGTGGAAAGGGAGACTTTGGAACTTTCGGGAAATTACCGTCGCGACTATGCGTTGAATCCAGTGGGCCGCTTCAGTCTGGAAGACGTGCTGGAGATCGAGCAGGGCAAGGGGCTGGCTCTGGAACTGAAATTTTCTGATCCGGTTGATGCCGACGCGGAATTGGCGGGCCTGATCCGCATGCGTGCAAAAGGCGAAGATACCCAAACGCCGGTTTCCCTGACCCATCAGGTGACGGGAAAATCGGTGTTTGTCGGCGGGGACCTCGTGTACGGCAAACGCTATGTTCTGGAAGTCAGCGGCATCCGCAGCATATGGGGCACGCGCATGGACAAGGCGGTGCAACGTGAGTTGTGGTTTGCCGACCAGAAACCCCGGATCGCCTTTGAAAGTGATGGTGTGTTCATGACGTCCATTCTGAACCGCAAACTCTACTTCCGTAGTATAAATCTGTCCCAAGTGAAGGTGGAAATCAAAAAGGTTTTTGAGTCGAACCTGGGACAGTTTTTGCAGACGGAAGAACTGACCTCACGCAAGGAGCGCAACGAGGAATTCAACAGTTACCAGATTGAACGGGTCGGCATGCCCCTGGCATCCAAAGAGCTGGCGATCGGGGATGTCAAAAACCGCTGGCTGACCCACGAATTGGACCTGTCCAAATTGATCCCCAATGGCGAAAAGGGAATTTTCCTGGTGGAACTCTCTTTTAACAAAAAAGACATGCTGTATAACGGACCCAAGCCGAAACAGCAATACTATTACGGTCCGGAGTATTATTCCAATCCCCATTCCCACGGATATCTCTATCGTCACGGACGCGTGTCCAAGGCGTTGATCCAGAGTGATATCGGCTTGGTTTACAAAGCCGGCAAACACGGCCACCTGGTCTGGGCGCTCGATTTGCGCACAGCCCGCCCCCTGAAAGGCGTTCGCGTCACTTTGCGTTCGTATCAACACCAGGCCCTGGCGGAAGGCTTCACCAACAGCGACGGTGAGTTGTTGTTGTCGGGCGTAGCGGGGGAGCCTTTCTATGTTGAAGGCGAAAAAGACCTCCAGCGCAGTGTGCTTTCCCTGAAAGAGATGCAATGGAACCTCTCCGGCTTTAACGTTGGCGGCGTTCAGCCCGACGCCGCCGGGGGCCGTGTCTTCGTGTTTACGGACCGGGGGGTTTACCGGCCGGGGGACACGGTGCATCTGGCCATTATCGCACGCAACGAGGACCAGACTTTCCCCGATAACCATCCGGTTACGTTGACTTTGTCAAATCCGCGTCAACAACCGGTTTATCGCATCACCAACAAGACGGGCAAGGACGGTTTCTACCGTTTTGATATTCAGACCCGGCCGGAAGACCTGACGGGAAACTGGCGTGCCGGCATCAAAGTGGGCGATCAAACCGTTTTTCACACCGTGCGCATTGAAACCGTGGTTCCGTTTCGGCTGAAAGTCGAGTATACGAATCTGCCTGAGCGGCTGGATGCTGAATCAGGATCATTGCGTTTCAAGCTTTCGGCCAAGTACCTGTTCGGCAGTCCCGCGCGCAATATGCCGGCGCAAGTAACGGCGCGCATCGCTGAACGCCCATTGTCGCCGCCGGCCTTTTCCAAAATGGTGTTTTCCAACCAGGCGATTCGCTTTCGCGCTCACGAAGCCACGATTTTTGAACAAAAGCTGAACGACCAGGGGGAAACCGTAGCGGAGTGGAAACTGCCGGATGTTTCGGGTGCCCCCGGAGGCTTGGCCGTAACCCTGATCGCCAATGTGCAGGAAAAGGGCGGACGTGCTTCGCGGCGCACTGTTTCTGTTCCCCTGGATCCCTTTTCCCGCTACGTCGGGATCGAAGTGCCGGGAAGCGGTGCATATGCCCGCGTGGGAGCGCCTCTGGGATTCCGTGTTGCTCTGGTAGACCCCCAGGGGCGGTCGGTATCCGGTCGCAAGTTGACGTACCGGGTGTTGCGCAACTCCCGCTACTGGTGGTGGGAATACGATTCCCGCGATGAGTTCCGCACCCGTTTTAAAAAAGATTCCCACACCCGGGAAATCAAAAACGGCGAACTCGGCAGTACGACGACAACGGCCGACCTGGTTTTTACGCCCGATTCGCGTGGTGAGTACTTTTTAGAGATACGCGATGCCGCTCCGGGCGGGCATGTCGCCGGCGTGTTTTTCAGTTCTTATCATTGGGGAGACGCCCCGGCGGAGTTGGAAAACGCCGGTGTATTGGAAATACATTGCGCGGACAAGATCTTTTCTCCGGGTGATATCGCGGAGATATCCGTGGAAACCCCTGTTTCCGGTCGCTTGCTGGTGGCGGTTGAAAAAGGCGGTCGCATATTGCGCCGCTTTTCCATGGCGACGGACACCAAGGGACAAACCGGTTTTCGCATTCCCGTGAGCGCGGATATGCAGCCCAACGCCTATGTTTCCGTGGCTCTGGTTCAACCGCTGGAACAGGGCGAGAACGACCGCCCCTTGCGCATGTACGGGGTGATTCCCCTGATGGTTAACGATCCTTCCACGCGCCAGGAATTGGAACTGGATGTGGCGGACGAATTACCGTCCGGAAAGGAATTCAACGTTGTCGTCAAAACCAAAGATCGCACGGCCACTCAAGTGGTATTGGCGGTTGTCGACGAAGGATTGTTGAGTTTGACCGACTTTCCTTCACCGGACCCATGGGCGTTTTTCTTTGCCAAAGAGGGGTTGAGTACCAAAACCTATGATCTGTACTCCCATGTCATGGGAACCCGCAAAGGCGACTTGTTCCGCCTCTTTTCCATCGGCGGCGACATGGCCGAAGCTTATCGGGAGTCCCAGTTGCAACCCGGTGAAAAGAAACGGTTCCCCCCGGTGGCGCTGTTCCACGGACCGGTAATGACCAATGAGGCCGGGGAAGCCCGGATTTCACTGCAAATGCCCGACTATATCGGGGCCGTACGAATTATGGCGGTTTGTGCAACGGGTCACAGGTACGGGTCGGCCCAGCGATCCGTTCCCGTGCGCACACCCTTGATGGTGATGCCCACCATGCCGAGACTGCTGGGTCCGGAAGACCTGTTTACCGTGCCGGTGACGGTTTTTGCCATGGAAAAAGGCATTCGAAATGTAGCTGTAAAACTGGAGGCTTCCGGTCCGGTGGACGTTCTGCCCCCGCAGGAAAGAAAGCTTCAATTCCAGGCGCCCGGCGAGCAAGACACCTATTTCCGCGTTCGAGTTCGCCCGGCTACGGGTACAGCGCAAATCCGCATTGCGGCCAGGTCAAAAAAACACCAGGCCGAACATGCGGCCGACATCCAGGTGCGCCCCTATTCCCCGCGAATATCCCGGATCATGGTGCGGGAAACCAAGCCGGGAAGCTCCCTGACCCTGGAGATCCCGGGAGACGGTATCCCCGGTACCAACCAGGCGGTTCTGTCCCTGTCCAGCCGGCCGCGCCTGCAACTGCAGCATCGCATGGCATGGCTGATGCACTATCCGTATGGGTGCATTGAGCAAACCATTTCGGCTGTGTTTCCCCAGCTCATGCTGCTCGATTTTGTTCAAGCCGAGGGGAAGGATCGCCGTGAGGTGGATGAAAACATCAACTCCGCCATTCAGCGGCTAAAGAAGTTCCTGCTGCCTTCCGGGGGTTTCTCTTTCTGGCCGGGTTCCCGCCAATTATCTGTTTGGGGGACCACTTACGCCGGCCATTTCCTGGTTGAGGCCAAGAAACTGGGATACCATGTTCCCGCGGACCTGCTGTCGTCCTGGATGAATTTTGATTCGCAACGTTCCCAAACCACGACGGATGACCTGATGACCCGGTTGTATCGAGTATACGTATTGTCTCTGGCGGGCAAAACCCCCTGGAGCGCGCTGAACTTTCTGTACGAAAACAGCCAAAAAGACATGCAGGATGTGGAAAAGTGGATGCTGGCATCTTGTTATGACCTCGCGGGCAAGCCCAAGATTGCCAAAGAGATCCTGTCCCGGGCCGGTACGCGCGTAAATCCGTACGCGGATCCCGGGGAAACATTCGGATCGCGGCTGCGCGATAAAGCGGTTATTCTCGAACAGGCGACCCACATGAAACGCTGGGGCGAAGCGGACAAGCTTTACGATGAACTGGTGGAGGAGTTGTCGGAGGATACCTGGCATTCCACCCAGACACTGGGTTATGCCCTGCTGGGGGTGGGAAAGTACGTGCGTTCGCGGGGTGAAAAACTGACCGGGGAGCTTCCATTGCTGGACGGCCGCGTGCAGTTTCCCGACGGCGGCGAGCGGGCGTTCTCCGCGCGCGAACAGCGCATCGTTTTTTCGCTGGAAAAGGGTTTCGGCGGAAAGGCCACGGTGCACTTCAGTCCCAAAACCGAAAGCAGTCGTTGTTTTGCCAGTGTCGAGTGGAACGGTGTACCTTTGAAACCGATTGCGCAAGCGGAAGCCAGCAACCTGGATGTAGAGGTTCGCTGGCTGGACAGCACGGGTGTTCCCCTGGATCCCGGCCGGTTGGCTCAAGGAACCTCTTTCTGGGGCCACTTCCGCATCAAGTCCACTTGGGAAAGAAAGCAGCGGATTCGCAACTTGGCACTGGTTCAGGTGATGCCGTCCGGGTGGGAAATCGACAACCTGAGATTGTCCGGGGACGAGTTGCCGGCGTGGATGGAGGGCTTTCGCGTCAACCGGGAAGAGTACCTTGATATCCGTGATGACCGGGTCATCTGGTTCTTTGACCTGGACCGGGAACACCTGGACTTCGTGGTGAAACTAACCGCGGTGGTTCCGGGTGAATACGTGTTGCCGCCGACTCTTGCGGAAGGCATGTACGACAATCGCTTCCGCGCGGAAGTTCCGGGAAAAAGCGTTACAGTAACGGATTAGGACAACCAGGTTCGTTATCTGAGGTTTTTTGCGGATTTTTCTGGGTCGGCTTATGAGCGGGTGTTATTGCTAAGCAATTGATCGTACAAGTGGGCCTGGGATTGGACCATGTGTTCCGCATCCCAGGCGGAAAAATCTTCCGGGACTTGGCCGAGTCTTTTGCGAAGCCCGGGATTCCCGCTCAGTTGAAGAATGTGGCGCACGTACTCGGCCGTGTCTTTCGGTGCCGCCAAAAAGCCGTTTTCACCGTGTCGGATCACTTCGCTGTTTCCTGGAATGCGCGATGCCACAACGGGAAGTTGTTTCAGGCGCATCTGCACAAGACTCTGGGGCAACCCTTCCCATAGAGCGGTACTCAATCCCAGGTCGAACGCGTCCATCACCGTGGACAAATCGTGAAGGAAGCCGGGCATGCGAAAGCTGGATTGCAAACCCGCACGCCCGACAGCGCTCTCCAGGCGGGAACGAAGAGCGCCATCACCGGCCAGAAAGAAAACGGCCCCGGGTTCATGGGCGCAGACCATTTTGGCCACTTCCACCACTTGCAACAGGTTTTTCTGGGGTTTGAAAGGGGCCACAACACCAATGGCGAGCGCCTTGTCACCAAGCTGAAATCGTCTGCGGACCTCTTTGCGCCGTTGCGGATGGGGATAAAAAGGTTCCAATTCAAAACCGCTGCGGATCAACGAATGGTTTTTCCCGCACAGCCCCAAACGCAGGGCTGTTTGCTGATCCGCCCTGGAGACAAAAATGTAATGGCGGGTCCAGCGGGCAGCCATTTTCTCGGCGCCCATGAGAATCCACTGTTGCGGAAGCGGTTGCAACGGCGAAAAGGGAAAACCGTGCACGGAATGGATCACCACCGGCACTTTGCAGCGCGATGCGGCCAGGCGCCCGAGAAATCCGGCCTTGGAGGAGTGGGTGTGCAGGATATCGGGATTGAGTTGACGCAAAAGCTCTACAAGCTGCCGTAGCGCGGCCCGGTCCTTCCAGGGGCGAAGGGATCGTTGCAATTGGTTTATCTGCCTGTTCCGCGCCAGTTTTTGCGCCCGGGGCGTCAACAATCCCCCGGGGCCGTACCAGATCTGGCAGGAAAATCCATATCGGGGCAATCTTTCAACGGTTAACAGGGTGTTGCGTTGTGCCCCGCCGAGCTCAAGTTTGGTGATGAGGTGAACCACGGTTGCTTTCGCCATTGGCTGTAGCCTACCCGGTTACAGGCGGGAATTCAAGACATTTCGCGATTGATCGCCAGGGCCGTGTTCCTGGCGGTTAAGGCATCTTCGGCCATGGAAGAGTAGTTCCAACTCCCGTATCGGCCAATCGAATACACCCCTTTCTCTTTCAGGCGTTGCAGTATTTCCGGGACCGTATGAAACCAGGATTGGTTAAAAAGCACATAGGATATGGGGATGGTGCGTTGCGAAACATAGAGGATCTCTTCCCGGTCGTGGATGACGCCCAATTGTTGGAGAAGATGCGACGCGTCGCTTTCCTTTTCACCCATGCGCGTGTTCAATGGCACGCTTTGTTCCAGGTAGATCTTGCAGGCCCCTGCCCCCGGGTAGTATCCCATGCGGTAGTAGGGATGGATGGTTTCCGGCAGGTAAACCCAGTGAAAACGGCGTCGGCGTACGGCCAACACCATGTTGGTTACGCGGGTGGAGGCGTGGATGAGGGCCCCGGGTGGATTGGGATTTGCCGGGAAACCGTTGAGCAGGGACAGGAATTGCGGCAGGGGGATGGTGTTGATCAGGCGGGAGAATGTGTAGGTGTTGCTGCGGGTTTCCACGCGCCGGCGCGTCAGGTCAACAGAGATTGCGGGTTCGCTCAGGCGGACTGAAGACATCAGGGGGGCTTCGTACTTTTTCCAGAAAAGGCGTAGTCCGCCGACGGGATAGAAAAACTCGGGATTGTAGCCCTGGGGCTTTTTGTCTCGCTTCAGGGTCGCGGTATCGGGCCGGGGCTGGGGTATGGAGCCTTTCTCCATTCCGGAAGCGAGTGCGTCCGGGTCCGTGTCGTAATACTTGGAAAGAAAAGGATAAAAAAAGATTTGATAGAGGGTGGATCCGAAAGTAGCACGAAGACCCGAGCCAAGCGAGTTTCCCGGGGCTGCTCCCGGGGTTGCCAGTTCGCGCACAATCCGGTGCCGCCATGTTGCAGGCAGTGATTCCAGGTGGCTTTGCAGGGGGAAAGGGATCAGGCGGTCAAAAATGCGCACTTTGGAGCGGCGGACATAGCGCTTGAATGGCGCGCTTGTGGTCAGGTGCGACTGAATGGGCAAGGCGTGCAGGAAATGAAAGTAGTGCCCGCCGTAATCAAACCAGAAATCGTTGGAACGGTATTGGGTGGACAGCCCCCCGAGTACGGGTTCCCGTTCCAGAAGCTGCCAGGGCCGGCGCAAAAAGTGAGCGGCGGTGGATCCGCTGATGCCTCCCCCGATAATCAGGACTTCCGTGTGTTTCGTCATGGCATGGGTTCATCCGCCAGCCATAGTCCCAGCATGGCGAAAAAAAGCACCAGGGTGATCGTGGTGATCACTGCGGTCCAGATGCCGCCGTAGTAATTCAGAATCACCGGAACCCACAAAACAGACTGCAGGCTGGCCAGAAAAAAAGTGGTTTGCGAGGAACTCAGGCAAAGTTTTTTGCGCAATCGCAAGGCCAGGTGATCCGGGCTGCCGAGAAAAGGGGAGCGTTTTTTTGCCAAACGCTGAAGGAACACATAAGCCAGATCAAACACGGGAACGGCGACCACGAACAGCGCGGACAAGAAACCGAGGTCGTTGTGCCTTGTGTGGTCGATCATGATCACCAGGGATCCGATCATCATGCCGATTACCATGCTGCCCGAATCCCCTAAATAAATGGTGGCCGGCGCCCAGTTGAAATACAGGAAGCCGATCAGACTCCCCGCCAGGGAAACGGCGATAATGGCAACCATGTGGTTGCCGTTGAGTTCGGCCAGGGTAAAGATCATCAGGGTGGCGGGAAGCGCGCAGGAAGTGGCCAATCCGTCCATAATGTCGATAATGTTGTATGCGTTGATTAAGGAAAGAATCCACAGGAACGAGAGCAGGTAGTTCAGCCAGGGTTGCATGAAAGACAATTGCAGCCGGATTCCGCTTTTCAGCAGGATAACGGTGGCAACGATCTGAAAAAAGAATTTGATCCCCGGGGTGAGCGCTTTTAAATCATCAAATAAACCGACCATCAATAGGATGGTTGCCGCAAACAGCAGGCCGAGGAGTTCACGGCTGAAGTCAAATAATAGGCTCAGCGGCAGGATCATGGCGAAAAAAACTATGATGCCGCCGAGATAGGGGATCGGCGCATGATGGGTTTTCAAACGCCCGTCCGGATTATCCAGGATACCGTAACGGTAAGCCACGCGGCGGGCAATGGGAGTTCCGTAGAGTGAAAGAAGCAGGGCCAGGCAAAAAGCCAGGATTTGTATGACCGTGTTCATGCTGAAGGGTCCGATATCGCGCGTCTCTTTTTTCGTGCCCGGCGAAACTGCGGGCCGGATCTTAGAAGCCGGATTATAATTCGCGGGTCGGTGATTGTCAAAATTCCGGTCCAGAGAAAATCCCGCAGCAAAATCGCCGGGAGTCGGCGCCAATGACGTCGCCAGCGGAAGTGTTTGATTAAGGTCAAGTAACGGTTTTTGACTAGGAGGTATCGCAACCGGGGCGGTCTTGCCAGTGACAGGGCGATGCGGCGGCGGAAGCCGGTTTCCAGGGTGGCACTGCGAAAATGATACACGCGGGCGTGCGGTTCAACGCGTACGGGAATCCCGACTTCCGCGGCGGTCCACCCCAGGTCGAAATCTTCCCAGAACATAAAGAAATCCTCGTCGTAATAGCGGTTATCCTTTACGACTTTTTTAAACGCCCGCCGGTTGATCACCGTGGCGGCACCGCAAACTGAGAACACTTGTCCCGCCTCGATATTAACCCGGCTCAAGGGTTTGCCGTATCCCCTTTCGCGGGGATAAAAGGCCAATGAGCAATCCTGGCCGGCTGAATCGACTGTGACTCCGTCAAAACGCAAGATCAGTGGAGAGAGGAGCCCGGTGTCGGGATATCGCTCCATGTGGTTCAGGACGGCCCGGGTGAATTCCTGCTCCAGGCGAATGTCCGCGTTGGCCACCAGTACCAGTTGGGATTCACAGCGCGCGATCCCCAGATTGGCCGCCGCCGCGTAACCGATATTGGCTTCCAGCAGGCAGGCTTCAATTCCGGGTCGATTTGGGATTATTTCCCGGGAACCGTCAGTGGAATGGTTGTCCACCACAATGATGTGTGAGAAAGGGGGGGATTGAGCCTGCAGGGTGTCCAGGTTGTCTGAAAGAAAATCCCGGCTGTTGAAACTAACGACAACCGCGGAGATGTCCACCGCAGGGACCGGTTTCAGATGATCCCGATGGCCTTGCCGCCCTCGCGGAAGCCGCGCAGAATGAAATTCAGGTCTTCATCGGTATGGGTGGCGGTAAACGATGTGCGGATCAAGGCATCCTCAGGCGGAACAGCCGGCGCGATTACGGGATTGGTGAAAATCCCGAAATTCCGCAAAAAATACCACAATTGAAACGTTTTTTCCTCATCATGGACGAAAACCGGGATAATCGGGGTTTCGGTGTTGCCCGTATGGTATCCCATGGCGCTGAGTTCACGGTTCATGGTTTCGCTGATCTGCCATAAACGTTCCCGGCGCCAGGGCTCGGTTTGAATGATTTCAAGCGCCTCGCCGGCTGCAGCCAGCGAAGCGGGTGTGATGGAAGCGGAAAAAATCAGGGCCCGGGAATGGTGGCGGATATATTGAATCACCTTGCTGCTTCCCACCACAAATCCCCCAAGGGATGCAAAGGCCTTTGAAAAGGTGGTCATGACCAGGTCGGCTTCGTCCAGCAGGTCGAAATGTTCGGCGGTACCGCGCCCCCTCTTGCCCATAATGCCGACGCTGTGGGCGTCGTCAACCATTAGCCGGGCATTGTATTTCTTTTTCAGGCGCACCAATTCGGGGATATTGGCAAGGTCGCCCTCCATGCTGAATACGCCGTCCACGATGATCAGTCGTCCCTTGTCTTGCGGCAGGCGCCGCAGTTTTTCTTCCAGATCCCGCATGTCGTTGTGGCGGAATTTCACCACGTTGGCGAAAGACAGGCGGGTTCCGTCTACAATCGACGCATGGACCCTGCGGTCGATCAGAATCACATCACTGCGACCGGCCAGGGCGGAAATCACGCCGAGATTGGTCTGCATGCCGGTACTGAAGCAGAGGGCTTCCTCTTTTTGCATGAATTCAGCGATGCGTTTTTCCAGTTCCACATGGAGAGAATACGTGCCGTTGAGGAAACGTGAACCACAAGTGGATGACCCGTATTTCTGGACGGCATCGATTACGGCGGCTTTGATGCGCTCGTTGTCGAAAAGTCCCAGGTAGTTGTTTGAACCCACCATAAGAATGCGTTTGCCATCCACCCAGACGTAATTGCCGTCCACGTCCTGTATCTCAGTAAAATAGGGATACATTCCACTGTTCTGGGCTTCTTCCGCGCGGGTATAAGTCATGCACTTATCAAACACGTCCATTTTTTTCTCCAACTGGTTGCTTGCGCTTAAATGTTGCACCCGATCTCATCTATCGTAGCGATCCGCCTTTATCTTTGTGGGGCGGGATTCCTGCTGCGCAGTGAACGAAAACCGGTTCCGAATCTTTGAAAGGTTTTTACAGACCAGCGGTCCGTAAACACCGCGGTGAATTGAACTTCACCCAGGATCTGCTGTTTGCCGATCAACGAGTTTCCATTGACCTTAAAAGGGATGGTGATTTCCTTGTCGAGAGCCAGATAAATGATTTCGCCTTCCTGTTCGGTCTCAAAATCCAGCTCAGAGGCGGTAAAAAAATACTTGGAAAAGGTGAGGTTGGTGTTTTCATTCAGTTTGATAACGAATTCCGGGGCTGACGAAATTCGCAGTCCCGCTTTGGGCTGAATCTTGAGTGTCAGCGCACCCTCTTCTCCCTGGCGTATGACCTCGGGACTTGTGGTGGCGGTGATCTTGAGATAATCATCCTGGCCCGGCAACAATCCGGATACAATCAATCCACAGATTAAAATCCGCAGCAAAGGCTTTTTCATTCCGTCTCTGTATACACCAATTACCTGGGATTGTCAAACTCCGGGCTTTCGCGGCTATCGCTTAAGTTGTTCGATAAATGGTCGTATCCGCCTGCCGGTATCTCCTGCGTGCGGCCGTTTAGCAAACAGGTTAACCTTTGTGGTGAGCTGCGGATGCGCCCGATGATCCGCAAGCGCTCGCCGTTTCCCTTCAGCAGCTTCAGCCGTTGTGGCGGAATGCAACACAACAGGGCGTAGTCTTCTCCGCCGGTCAATGCCAGTTGTTGCGCGTCCAGGTCGTGTTGCCGGCAGCAGGCCTTCATTCTTCGCGTGATCGGCAGGTTCTCTATGTGGATTTCCGCGCCCACTTGGGAAGCGGAGAGAATGCGGGAAAGGTCTTTGAGCAGCCCGTCGGACACGTCGATCATGGCGGAGGCCACCCGTCCCAGTTCCTCAGCGGCTCCTAAATGGAGATTCACCTGAATATGCCTGCGGGTATAAAAGGAATCCGGTGTGTTGCGCTGCAACAGCGCCAACCCCAGCGCGGACTCGCCAATGCGTCCCACCAGTCCAATCAGGTCGCCGTCTTGGGCGCGGTCGCGAAAAACCGGGCGCAAAGCATGCCCCAGGATTGTGACCGAAAAAAACCAGCAGGGCGCCTTTGAGACATCGCCGCCCCCCAGCCGCAGTCTCCAGCGCCGGCAGGCCTTGTGAATGCCGCTGAACACAGCCTCTAAATCGCTTGTTCGGGCCCGGGAAGGAACGCCGAGTCCCAGGTAGATCTCCATCCCCCTCCCCCCCATGGCCGCCATGTCACTGACGTTTGCACCCACGGATTTTTCCGCGGCCTGGGCAAGGCTGTAATGGTGCAGGTTGAAATGGGTGCCTTCCACAAACAGGTCTTTGGCAACGATGCGCGAACCCCAAGTCGCGGAAGGGTTGATTCGCTGCGCGGACGCGTCGTCACCGATCCCGCGTCCGTTCGGAAAAGAGAACTTGCGCTGCAGGAAACGGACCAGTTGCTCTTCATCCATTAAAAAACATTCCGGACCAATGCCAGGTTGACGGCGTCTTCAATGTGGGCAATGAAATGGAATTGAATGCCCTTTTGTTCCACCGCCTTCATCTCGGCCAGGTCTTTGCGGTTTTCCTCGGGCAGCAGTACTTGTTGGATCCCCGCCCGGCGTGCCGCCAGAACCTTTTGCTTGATACCGCCTACGGGCAGCACCTTGCCGCGCAAGGTGATCTCCCCGGTCATGGATACATCTTTGCGGACAGGCACCCCCAGATAAGCTGAACACAGCGCCGTGGTTAAAGTGATGCCTGCCGAAGGTCCGTCCTTGGGGATGCCTCCCTCGGGAACATGGATGTGGATATCCTTGGTTTCAAAGTCACCCGGGTCCAATCCCAGTGCTTTTGAACTGGCTTTCAGGAAACTGAGAGCCGCGGTGGCGGATTCCTTCATCACTTCTCCCAGCGAACCGGTCAAAATCAGTTTGCCTTTTCCGGGAATCAGTTTGACTTCAATAAAAAGCAGGTCTCCGCCATAAGGCGTCCAGGCCATACCGGTTGCCACTCCGACCGCATCCTTATCCAGAAGCTGGTCTTTGAACAGTTTTGCGGGGCCGGCGTATTTTTCCAGATTTCGAGCCGTGATCTTGTACAACTTGTGCTTTTTCAACGATACGGCATAGGCGATTTTGCGGCAGATATTACCGATTTCCCGCTCCAGGTTGCGGACACCGGCTTCGCGGGTGTAGTAGCGGATCAAGCCCGTGATGGCCCCCGGAGTAAAACGGAGCAAATCTCCACTCAATCCGTTTTCGCTTACCTGGCGGGGAATCAGGTGACGTTTTGCGATCTCGAGTTTTTCTTCTTCCGTATAGCCGTGAAGATGAATGATCTCCATGCGGTCGCGGAATGCGGGTTGGATGGGCTCCAAGATGTTGGCCGTGGTGATGAACATCACCCGTGACAGGTCAAACGCCACGCCCAGGTAATGGTCGATAAAGGCGTTGTTCTGCTCCGGGTCCAGCACTTCCAGCAGGGCGGACGAGGGATCCCCGCGGAAGTCCGCCCCGATCTTGTCCACTTCGTCCATCATGAACACCGGGTTGTTGGCGTTTGCACGCCGCAATTCCTGGATGATCTTTCCCGGCAGCGCTCCCACATAGGTGCGCCGATGTCCCCGGATTTCCGCTTCGTCGCGCACACCTCCCAGGGAGATGCGCACGAATTTCTTGTTCAACGCCCGGGCGACGGATCGACCCAGCGAAGTTTTACCCACACCGGGAGGACCGACGAAACATAGAATCGGGCCGTGGGCGCTGGAGGTCAGCTTGCGTACGCTGAGGTACTCCAGAATCCGCTGCTTGACCTTTTCCAGGCCGTAATGGTCCTGGTTGAGGATGCGGGCGGCCTTTTTCAGATTCAACGTGTCGCGGGTTGAGCGATTCCAGGGCAGGTCCAGCATCCAGTCGAGGTAATTGCGCACCACCGTGCTTTCTGCTGACTCGGGGTGCATTTTTCCCAGGCGCTCAATGTTTTTTTCCACTTCCAGGCGTGCGTTATCCGGCAGATTGGCGTCCTCCATGCGCTGAATGTACTCGCGAATTTCATCAGCGTTTTCGCTTTCTTCGCCCAGTTCTTTCTGAATGGCCTTGAGTTGTTGACGCAAAAAGTACTCGCGCTGGTTCTTGTCCATTTCGCCCTGGGCTTTCAGGTTGATCTGGTTTTGAATGCTGAGCATCTCGAGTTCGTAGTTCAAGTATTCGTGGACGTTTTGCAAACGCACCATGCTGTTGATTTCGTCCAGTACCTTCTGCGATTGGGGAATCTTGAGGTTCAGGTTGGATGCAATGATATCGGCCAGTTTACCCGGTTCGTCTATGTTTTCCGTGACCACGAGGATTTCATTGGGAATTTGTTTGCCCAATTTGGCCATCTGCTCGAATTTCTCGCGCACATTGCGAATCAGCGCCTGGTCACGAATCGACAAGTTTTCCGGATCCGCATCCTCTATGACCGCAATGTCGGCAATCCGCATCTGCCCGTCATCGCGGATTGCTTTTACGCGTACGCGAGCGATTCCCTGAACCAGTACGCGCATGCGGGTGTCGGGTAGTTTGAGCATGCGCACGATCAGGGCCGCGGTTCCGGTGAGGTACATTTCGTCCGGCGCGGGATCTTCCACTTCCGCCTGCTTCTGAGTCAGCAACAGGATCATGCGGTCTGAGTTCAGTGAATGATCGACGGCTCGCTTGGATTTCGGTCTTCCCACGTAGAGCGGTACGATCATAAAAGGGAATACCACAATGTCGCGCAGGATAAGCACCGGCAGTTCATCGGGAATCTGCAGGCTCGCCGTAGAACCGTCCGTATCGGATTCCACTTCAGCTGGTTCGGGATTTTTGGGTTTCTCTTCAGCCATATTTGCCTCGCTACTCAACGGATATAGAGACCTTCCTGCGCGGCTTCCTGGGGATACGAACCGTGAGGACGCCGTTTTGAATCTCGGATTCAATTTGCTCGATATCCAGGGGAAAGTCGATGTCGATGCGTTTGTAGAACTGTCCGAATTCACGTTCGAACAAGTAGTAAGCCACTTGCGGTTCGTTGATCACGGGTTTGGGCTTGGTGCCGCGGATGACCAGTTCCCGCTCGTTTTCAAGCACGATACTGATATCTTCCCGCACCACTCCGGGCAACTCCAGTTCGATGATCAATACCGCCCTGCAGGCAACGATGTTTGTTCTGGGCTCCCAGTCCACGTGGGTGCTGAAGCCGGAGGAAAACTTTTCGTTGGGGCGGATGCCCTGAACGATCAGGGTTTTTTTTGCCATCTATTCCTCCTTCTGCAAGAGATTGTGGAGTTCTGAAAGAAACTCCTCCAGACTTTTAAAATCCAGGTATACCGAAGCGAAACGCACATATGCCACCTTATCCATGCGTTTAAGGCGGGACATGATCTGTTCGCCGATCTCTTTTGTGGAGACCTCTTTTTCCGAAGAGGTCACCAGGTTTTCTACCTGGCTGGCCAATTGTTCGATCTGCTTGGTTGACAACGGGCGTTTTTCCACGGCCCGGTACAGACCTTTGCGGATTTTATCCATGTTGAATGGTTCCCGGCGTCCGTCTTTTTTCACCACGAGTACCGGAATGTTCTCAACTTTTTCGTACGTGGTAAACCGCGAGCCGCATTGAAGGCATTCGCGTCTGCGCCGGATGTAACATCCATCACGACTTTCACGGGTTTCAATCACCCGGTCTTCCAGGTTGCCGCATTGACTGCATTTCATGTTTTCTCCTGGATCCGGCGGATCCCTTTCAAATTCACCCCTTCAACCGTCAGGGCGATGAAACCCGCAATCACCAGCACCAGTATAAGCAATACGTGCATAACCAGGGTATATGCCACAGCGCTGTTGGGGTTTGCGCCAAGGATGCTGACCAGGGCTCCCCGTGACGCCGCGTCCAGACTGCCGGCCATTCCAGGTGTGGGAATGGATGCGGCGGCGGCGAGGATGCTGTAGTAGTTCATTGCCTCGATAAAGGAGGCCTGGATTCCCATGGGTCGCAACATCGCCCAATAAACGGGAATCGTGCACAACCAGACGGCAAAAGAGGATAGGGTCAGCTTGATAAAATCCAGGGTTCCCAATTGCAACCGCAGTCCCTGAATGAAATGCAGAACGGTACCGGCCGCCTGTTCGCGTCGATGTGCAGGAAGAATCCGCATCAAGCGGGTGATCTGCCTGGATGTCCAGGCGAAGCCGCTCTCCCGGTTCATAAAGTAAAACAGGATGAAAGCCCCCATAAAAAGGGGCAACGCCACCCAGGCCACTTGGCGCAGGGACGCGATGAAGGGCGAGGATGTGTGCTTTAGATACAACAGGGAGATCAAAAACAAACAAACCACCACCGAGGCATCAATGAGTCTTTCCAGTACCACGGACGCCAGGCCGTGGGCGCTTTTGATGCCTTCCCTGCGCGCCACCAGAATACCCCGGGCAGGTTCACCGATGCGTCCCGGGAGCAAGGTGTTGATCAGGAATCCGATCATGGTGAAGTTCACCAGTGTGACAACCCGGATGGTGGCCTTGCGGGGACGCAACAGAATGGCCCAGCGATATCCGCGCAGAACCTGCTGGAAAAGAAGCCCCGCGCAAAACAGCAACAGGTAGCCGGGATGAACCCGGCGGATAATTCCCCACACCTGGCTGAAGTTGATATTGCGAAAGAACATGTACAGCAAAAACGCGGTCAGCAGCGCGATTGCGCCTGCGCGCAGAATTTTCATGCCGTCATGGTAGCCCCTTTTGCGGAGAGTGTCAACTTGAGGGCCTTTTCAGGCTTGTTGGCACGCTTTATGCCGAGTGAACTGAGGCATGATCACGGGATTGCGGTGGTAAACAAAACCCGTTACCATACGGGAAGAATGCGTAAAGCTCAACAGGCCGGTCCCTTTGTGCGCTGCTGTCCCTGCTCTCCGGACACGGTTTCCTGCGGCTATTACAACATTGATTTATTGCAGGGATGTCCCTACGATTGCAGTTACTGCATTCTTCAGGTTTACCTGCAGGATCCCGAGCCCCTGATTTTTGACAACGTGGATGACTTGCGATCTGAACTTGAAAGGTACCGCACCCAACCGCATATGCGCCTGGGTACCGGCGAACTCAGTGACTCGCTGGCGTTGGATCCCCAAACCGGCCACTCGCTCTGCATTTTAGAGATATTCAAAGATTTTCCCGAGATGGTGTTTGAATTCAAAACCAAGTCGACGGCAGTCGACCATCTGTTGCGCGCGTCAACCGTTCTGCGAAACGTGGTGGTCAGCTGGTCATTGAATCCCGAGCCCCTGTGTTGTCGGGAAGAACATGGCGCCCCGGGACTTTTCGAGCGGTTGAGCGCTTTAAAGGCCGTGGCGGAAAAGGGCTATCGGGTGGGAGTCCATTTTGATCCCATGATCGCGGTTCCCGCTTGGAGACAGTGGTACCCTGCCCTGGTGGATGAAATCCTGGACCGCGTTCCCGAAAATCGGTTGGCATGGTGGAGCCTGGGCACCCTGCGTTACCCGCTTTCCCTGAGGGAAATCATTTTGTCGCGGCCCGGATCAAGTTTGTTTTCCGGTGAACTGATCCGTGGCTACGACGGCAAAAGCCGCTATTTCCGTCCCTTGCGCCGGCAAATGTACCAAGCTGTGTTGGCAAGGATCCGCAGGCGAATATCGGACGAGGTGCCTGTCTACCTCTGCATGGAGGATCAGCGCATGTGGGCGGATGTTTTTCCCGGAGAAAGCGTCACGGAAGCCGACATCAATCGGACGCTATACCGTGCTGCCCTGCGGTAATCAATGGTAGCGCGCCCAGCGCAGGACTTCCCGCAATGACGGCTTTTTCCCGTACATAAGCAGGCCCGTGCGAAAAATCTTCGCGCCCAACCAGGCCAGGAACCAGATGGTTGCCAGAGACAATGCCACGGATATCAACACCTGGGGAAGGGGCGGCATGGAAACGCTGATGCGCATGAACATCAGGGTGGGCGAAAACAGGGGGATGAGAGATGCGATAATGACGGGCATGGAGTCGGGGCTCTGGGTCACCATGATGCCGAGGATAAAGGGGATAACCAGCAGCCAGGTAATCGGAGCTGCGAACTGCTGGGCTTCCTCATCCGTGTTGACCGCGGCCCCGACAATGGAAAACAGGATCGCGAACATGAAATATCCCAGTACGAAGAACAAGGCGAACCAACCGGCCAGGGCCAAGGTAAAAAAGCCGCGCATTCCCTGACTGACGGGAATGGACGACTGCATGATGAATACCGCGCCGATGAGAATCCACAATGCAACCTGGGTCAGACCGGCCAGGCCGATCCCCAGGATCTTGCCGGAGAACACGGTAGTGGCCCGGGTTGAAGAGATGAGGATTTCCACGATGCGGCTGCTTTTCTCTTCCAGTACCCCCCGCATGATCAATTGACCGTAGGCCATGATAATGGAAAACAGGATGGTCAGCATGACCATGGACATGGCATAGTCCATCCCGGAAGTGGAGCGCGAAACGCCTTCGCGCTTGACTTTAAAGGTGTCAAGCTCAATTCCCCGGGTGGCTTCCCGGATCACTTCGGGATCGATATTCTGTTCATCAAGGATGTGACGCGTAATAACCGCACCCACCGCGTCCGCCAGATAGCGATTTGTCTCGAAGTCGGAAATGTTGCGGCCGTAGTAACGCACTTGTCGGCTGGAGCGGATATCGCGGGGAATCAGGAGTACCCCGTCGACCTCTTTCTGCAGGATGGGTGCACGGTAGCTTTCAATAGCGGTATCAAACGCGGTGCCGGCCGTTGATGCCTGGCAAAGATGCAGGGTTGGAGCGTTCTCGCGGCTGTCTTTGATCAGGGCGTCAGCCATTACCTCGGAGTAGTCCAGGATATGGATGGTTTTTTCGGCACGTGCCAGGCGGGTGAAAAGCATGGGCAGAAAGATCAGCGCCGCCATCAAAGCCGGGGTGAGCAGGGTGGAGATTAGGAACGACCGCTTTTTTACGATCATGCGGTATTCCCGGGAAATGATCGGCAGGATTTTCATTCGCGGCCTTCCATGTTCAGGTCGTCTTGGGATTTGATTTCCGCCTTGCGCAAAAAGATGCTGTGCAAAGAAGGGTCGGACATTTCAAAATGGTGAATATCCAGGTGCGTCACAAGGTCCCGCAACAATCGTTGCCGGTAATCATCGCTTGCCAGTTCGATTTCCATTTCCCTGCCGTAGTCGGCAACGGAGTGAACGTAGTTTAGGCCGGACACAAAAGCGCCTTCCCCGTCGTAAACAATGCGTGCCAGGCGGCGCCCATGTTGGGCCCGGATTGAGGAAAGGCTACCATCGAGCACTTTGCGGCCTTGATGGATCATGACCACGGTATCCACGATCTTTTCCGCGTACGCCATCAGGTGGGTAGAGAAAATAATGGACACGCGCCGGCGTTTTTGTTCCAGAATGCAGTTTTTCACTTTCTCGATATTGACGGGGTCGAGGCCGGAAAAGGGTTCATCCAGGATCAGGAGGTCCGGGGTATGAAGAATGGCGATAATAAACTGGAGTTTCTGGCTCATGCCTTTGGACAACTCCTCCATGCGGCGTTCACGGTGTTGGATCAGGTCGAATTCCTCAAGCAGGTCGTTTCCCCGGGAAGTGATTTTTTTTCGGTCCATGCCTTTCAAACGGCCAAAGAAATCCAAATTCTCCTTGATCGTCATTTTGCGATATAGACCACGTTCTTCAGGCAGGTAACCGATGCGATCCTTGAGTGTTTCCGAAAATCGTTCTCCCAGGATGCGGATTTCTCCGGAATCGGGAGCGATAATGTTCATGATCATGCGGATGGTGGTGGTTTTCCCCGCCCCGTTGGGGCCCAGCAACCCCAGGATCCGGCCACGCTGCAGGGAAAAGGAAACCCTGTCGACGGCACGCTTGGTATCGAAATCCTTAACGAGATTGACCAATTCCAGCATCGGGGAAACTGGCGCCGTCATGGGGATCAGCGATATTGCTCGGTGTCAGGAACGAAATCCATTGATTCCCGTAAGGTCAGCAGGCGGCCGATGTGACCCAGCTCTTCGTTGATGATCAAGCTCAACTGTTCGTGGTGCCGGGAATCGATATGCTTGCGGATACTGGAATACAGCACAACGGTATCTTTTTCGAATTGAATGGCTTGCGCAACCGCTTCCTGCAGAGAATGGACGGCTTCAATGGTTTGATCAAACGCATCCCGATTGGCGAGGGCGAATGAATTCAGAAAATCGGCGCGAAAAATTTCATAGGCGTCCGTCAGGGTTGAACTGGGTGTAAAATCGGGTTGTTGAAGCATCAGGCTGCGGAAATAGTGTTCGTGTTTCAATTCCTCTTCAGCCAGGAAGTGAAAGAGTTGCACGGTTTTCAGTCCCGAAAATTTCTTCGCCGTTTCCGTGTAGAACTTGTACCCATTGGTTTCAATGGCGATGGCGAATTCCAGGATATCGCGGATCTGTAAATCATTTTCCATGAGAGCCTCCCGGGCATAGTCACCGTTCATGATAACTCAATGCCCGTCGGAATGGACGGGGGCAAATTCCCTGCCCATCTTAACAGAGGGTTACAGAGAGAGTCAAGTTGTCCGTGCTTGCAAGTCCCGAGGTTGCGGCATACAATTCGCAAAGCGAAACGATTCGATCTCTTTAACGCAATGCGTGTGCCTTGAAGGGATGGCAAGCGCGAATCAAGGTGGAGCTGTAGTGTCATGACATCGCAGTCCAGTGATTTGAGAGGGTTTGTGCAAATCAGCCCGGGCCGATGGTTTCACCATCGAGACCGCCGTCGGGGCATGCGTGTTGATGTCGAAATTTTTGCCTCGGAAGCTGTTTTGCGGCAGGCTTTGGCGGACGGCTCTGTTGATCAGGTGCGCAACGTCGCCTGTATTCCCGAGGTTTGCTATCGATCCATGGCCATGCCGGATATTCATAGTGGCTACGGTTTCTGCATCGGCGGCGTGGCCGCCTTTGACGCCGCCTCGGGCGTTGTCCTGCCCGGAGGGGTTGGTTATGATATTAACTGTGGCGTCCGGGCCCTGGTGACAGGTCTCAGCCAACGCGAGTTGGCGCCGGAACTGGACGCCATTGGCAACGCCATGCTGAACCGAATTCCTACCGGGATGTCGCGTCATGGCTTGGTATCCCCCACAGAAAAGGAGTTTATGCAGCTGTTGCGGCGCGGAGCCGCCGCAGCCGTGGAGTTGTTCGGCGGAAGAAAAGAGGATCTGGTTTGTGTAGAATCCGGTGGCGTACTGCCGGTACAAACCCCGATCCCGGTCAGTGAACGTGCCATCGAGAGGGGAATCTGTCAGTTGGGGTCGCTGGGATCGGGCAATCATTTCATTGAGTTCCAGGTTGTGGACCGCATATTTGATGCGGACAGCGCTGATGTGTTCGGCCTGGAATCGGGTCAAGTGATCGTTATGATTCATACGGGTTCACGTGGATTCGGCCATCAAGTGGCGACCGATGCCATTGATCGTTTTCGCCGCCGCTTTCTCAAACGCATCCGCGTTCCGGATCCCCAACTGGTTTATGCCCCCATTGACTCCGTTCCCGGCAGAGAGTATCTGGAAGTCCTTAATGCGGCCGGCAATTTTGCCTGGGCCAATCGGCACATCCTCATGGAAGCCGTGATCGATGTATTGGAAAGACAATGCAGAGCCGGTCGTGATGCTCTGGGAATCCGGTTGTTGTACGATCAAGCTCACAATATCGCAAAATTCGAGGAACATGCGCTGGACGGGATCGCAAAGCGCTTGCTGGTTCATCGCAAAGGTGCGACCCGAGCTTTTCCCCCGGGGCACGCGGATCTGCCGGAAAAGTACCGCCGGGTGGGTCAGCCGGTTTTGATTCCCGGCAGCATGGGCACGGCCAGTTATGTGATGCGTGGTGTGGTCACCGCCATGCAGTTGAGTTTTGGCTCCGCACCGCATGGGGCCGGAAGAAAGATCAGTCGCAATCAATCATTGCGCATCATGAGGGGACGAGATATCCGCGCGGAACTCTCCCAGCGGGGAATCCGCGTGTTCTCTCATTCGTTACGGGGGTTGTTGGAGGAGGCTCCGGAAGCCTACAAGGACGTGGATGATGTGGTAGAGATCAGCCATTCCGCGGGTCTTGCTGAACCTGTGGCCCGGTTGCGTCCGTTGTTGGTGTTAAAAGGCTAAGCTGCTTTTCGGGCATGCCTGGTTTTCCAGCATTGACAAAAACCCGCACTTGGGTTATATTGCAGTCTTTATTGGAGGATTGTTTATGGCCAACCACAAGTCTGCCATCAAGAAGCATCGCCGTGACTTGCGCAAACGCATGATCAACAAAATGAACCGATCCCGCATGAGGACCCGGATAAAAAAATTCCGCAACAGCATTGATGCCGGAGACCTGGATACAGCCCGCAGCCTTTATCCAAAGGTGATTTCCGTAATTGATCGTATCGTAAGCAAGGGCACTATTCATCCCAATACCGGATCGCGATACAAATCCAGACTCAGCCACCTGCTGAACCGTACGGCATCCGGTACCTGACCGCCGTGGCGTTTCCCCGCGGTCATCTGTCCTACAGCCAGATCCGCGCCTACCTGGTTTGTCCGCGCAAGTATGAGCATGCATACATCCGCGAGGTTTCGGTTCCACTCAACGACAAGTTGTTGCTGGGCACTGTTTTTCATGTTGTTTTGGAATGGTATTTTCGCGAACGCATTTCCGGAGGCCTGCCCAAGCAAAACGAGGCGGAAGATTTTTATGTTGCGTCGTTTCAGCGGCTATGTCAGGAGCAACCCCTCCGCTGGGATGATCCCCGGGATCAAGTTTGCAAACGAGGACACGCGTTTGTGCGCCATTTTATCCGCGACCTGGCCCCTCAATTCAACCCCCTCATGGTGGAAAAGGAACTGACCGCACCCCTGGAAGGATATCCAGTTGAATTGCGCGGCGTCATTGACTTGGTGGAACAGGACCTGTCGATCACCGATTTCAAGACAGCCACGGCGCGCTGGTCTCGGAACCGGGCGCACCATTCTCGCCTGCAGATGGTGATTTACCATTTCCTGTTTGAAAAAAATTTTGGAAACGCGAACTCGCATCAACGATTTTGCGTTGTATATTCCCGGAAGGGCAACACCGTGGGCAGCCAGTTCCTGGAAGCAAACGTTGACGTTGAAGACCGGGAACACCTGTTCCGGGTGATTGAGCACGTGGCCGAGGGCGTTCGGAATGAGCGGTTTCCCCGCAATGAAGGGTTTCGTTGCGCTTACTGCGAATTTCATGATCATTGCCTGGGGCCCAAGCCTTTCCAACGGAGGAATCATGAAGAAAAGGCTGACTAGATCCCGTCGGAATCGCATGATCGCCGGGGTATGCGGTGGTTTGGCGGAGTACTTCGACATGGATCCCACGGTGGTCCGCCTACTCTATGTGGTGGTATCGGTTATGTCCGTGGCTTTTCCCGGCGTATTGGTCTACCTGATTCTCTGGATCATTATGCCCGAGGTTGATTACTGAGTTTTCACATCCCTTCTCCGGCCCTTCTCCGGCTTGACAAAGCCCTGGAATGGGTTACACTAAGACCTTTCCGATCGGCGCTTTTTCGCCGGTATCAACGGAGGAGTCAGTATGCGTATTCAATTGGAAGCCAAGTACTTGGATGATGTTTTTGTGCTGGTGCCGGAAATATTTCAGGATGATCGGGGATTCTTTATGGAAACCTGGCGCCGGAACCAATTTCTGGATATTGGCCTGGACCTGGATTTTGTTCAGGACAACCATTCCCGTTCAGTTCGGGGCGTGGTCCGTGGTCTTCATTTTCAATGGGAGCCGCCCATGGGGAAGTTGATGCGGGTCACCCGGGGCACGGCTTTTCTGGTGGCTGTCGATATTCGCAAAGGCTCACCCACATTGGGACAATGGGTGGGAGTGGAAGCGTCCGAAGAAAACCGGCGCCAGGTCTGGGCGCCGGCGGGATTCGCCCGCGGCTTCTGTGTATTGTCTGAAATCGCGGACATTCAATACAAGTGCACCGGGGCGTACAACAAGCAGGGCGAGTCCGGAATTCTCTGGAATGATCCCAAAATCGGTGTGGAGTGGCCGGTCAAGGACCCTATCATTTCGGAAAAGGACCGCAATGCCCAGACACTTGAGCAATGGCTGCAGTCTCCGGAGTCAGGCTATTTTCAGTATCCGCACAAAAGAAGGGAGTTTTGACATGAAGATTCTGGTGGCCGGCGGAGCCGGATATATCGGTTCAGTAATGATCCCCCATCTGCTTGCGCGGGGGTACAGTGTGGATGTCACTGACCTGTTCTGGTTCGGGAATCATCTGCCCGAGCGGGTCGGCCTGATCAATAAAAACATCTTCGATCTGTCTGAGGCGGACCTGGCCGACTACGATACCGTGATTTTTCTGGCCGGATTATCGAACGACCCCATGGCGGAATTTTCGCCGGCTCAGAATTTTATCTCTAACGCCTCCGCACCGGCGTATCTGGGATATATTTCCAAGAAAGCCGGAGTCAAACGCTTTGTTTACGCAAGCTCCTGTTCGGTTTACGGTTATACCGTCGATGAGCTGTATGATGAAGAATCCCCGGCGGTTTGTGGATATCCGTACGGCATCTCAAAATTACAGGGTGAACAGGCCGTCATGCAGATGCAGAACGATGACTTCTCGGTTATTGCCCTGCGTCAGGGCACGGTCAGCGGTTACAGTCCGCGCATGCGCCTGGACCTGGTGGTCAACACCATGTTCAAAAGCGCGGTCACTACAGGAGAGATTACCGTTAACAATCCGGCAATCTGGCGGCCGGTTCTGGGCATCCGGGATGCCGCCATGGCTTATATCCGGGCGATTGAAGCCAATGCTTCCATTTCGGGCGTGTTTAACGTGGCTTCAGGAAATTACACCGTGGGCGAGATCGGCGACCTGGTTATGAGTGGCGTCAAGAAATTCCTGCACAAGGGTGTCAAGTTGAATATCAAGCACATTCAGGATTATCGCAACTACAAAGTCAGCATCGAGAAAGCCAAGAAGGTGCTGAGTTTTCATCCCCAGCACAACGTGGGATCCATTGTTGAAGACCTGGTGGAAAATCTGGACCGCTTCAAAGATTTTGACAATCCCAATTACTACAACATCCAGGTTTTTAAACGCCTGGCCCGGGAAAATGATTCCCAACCCGGTAGAGAGAAATCGTGAAGATCGCAATAATCGGAGCCAACGGGCAGTTGGGCAGCGATATTCTGGATGTGCTGGCGGCTGCAGGGCATGAGGTTTTTCCCCTGAATCATGATTGCATCGAAATGGCGGATACCGAAAGTATCCGAAGGGCGATAGAGTTGACGGCACCCGGCCTGGTCATCAACACAGCGGCCATGCATCATGTAGAAAAATGCGAATCAGAACCCTTGCAGGCATATCGCGTCAATGCTTTGGGTCCCGCCACGCTGGCGGCGGTGTGCCGGGATGCCGGAATTGTCCTTTACCATATCAGCACGGATTACGTGTTTGACGGCCTTAAGAAAGAACCCTACCTGGAAATTGATCGACCCGCGCCCTTGAACGTTTACGCCAACACCAAACTGGCTGGAGAATATTATGTTTCCGCAACCTGGGCCCGGCATTGTATTCTGCGGGTATCGGGAATCTACGGTCACCGCCCCTGCCGGGCCAAGGGCGGCAACTTTGTGGAAACCATGCTGCGACTGGCCGCGGAACGGGAAGAGGTTCGTGTGGTGGATGACGAATTCCTCACACCCACTTTCACTGTGGACATTGCCGTTCAGATAAAGGCCATGATTGAGGCTGAAGTGGAATTTGGTTTGTATCACGTAACCGCTGCCGGAGATTGCAGCTGGTATGACTTCGCCCGGGAGATTTTTTCCCTGGCGGAAAGCAATGTGCGCTTGAACCGGGCGGAGCCCGGCGAATTCGCCGTCAAGGTCCAGCGACCAAAGTACTCGGTATTGGAGAACGTTCATCTGCAGGAGCAGGCTTTGGACCGCATGCCCCATTGGAAGGACGGACTGAAACGTTACCTGGAATCCCGCCCCAATTCAAAGTTGAAAAGTTGAAAAGTTGGGTTCTCTTCCATTTTGTGTGGGTTTGGGGGTTGTGCTTATTTGAAAAAATGATAAGGCTGCATGAGAGTACCCTTTCGGGCACAAATACCCAGAGGGCACAGGTCACCGCTCACCACTTCGGTTCAGACCCATGCGGTCTTCGGCGGACTAAAATGACCC
>DSBM01000078.1 GCA_011049425.1 Candidatus Aminicenantes bacterium | reverse complement strand
CGACATAGCGGATCTTTTTAGCCGCAAAAGAGGCATGCACCACGTACTGGGCCAGGCGGCCCAAGGCCTCGGGATCATTCTCACGTATCCGCACCCCGTTGTGAACGGAAAACCCCGAAAGGCTCCGTACTCATTCTCGTACCTTGCTGTGTACACTTTTTCATATTCGTCAAGATACCGGTATGTGATTTGGTAGAGAGCGCTCTTCTCCGGTGAACGCCTCTTGTACACCCCGCGCCGCATGGCGCACGCGAGCAAGGGACATGCCTGATTTCCTCATTTTTCCAGACAAGGAATTTGTAAGACAGGACCATGGCTTTCATCCAAACAGAAATCTAATCCGTTTTCATGTTCTCCCCAGGCCAAAATTCAATCTTGAAATAGCGTGAACCATAAAGGGAAGAGCATGTTATCCAACACTCGAAAAAAATGGCTGTGGGAATTCAGATGTTGCCGCAGGGGGTGCGGAAGGGACAGTGTTTGCAGTTGGATTCGTCGGGGATAGGGATGAAGTCGGGGCGCAGGAAGATGTCACGCAGGAGGGCGTCCAGGTGGAGGCGGAAGCGGCGGATCTGTTCGGCACGTTCCTCGGGTGACAGGGAATCTTTGAAGACCGGGACGAGCGATCCTGCGTGAACACCTGGCCCGGAATCCCACCCTCAAGACATCCTGCGCCACCTGTCGACACCACCGATGCGGCGTCGATTCCTGCGCCATACATGCTTCAGTCGGCGAACGCGGCTTCCGCTTCCACCGCGATGACCCCCGTTCCCACTGCCTGCACTGGGATCCGCTGCCCCACTTACGACTTTAGTTCCCGCATTCCGGGAACGGGTCACACAATGCAGTGACCCGTCCGCTGCCGGCGCCTATTCGAACGCCTCCCCCCTCTCACAGAAAGTGCGAAAGATTCTTGACACTACCTGGGCGAGTTGTCCATCGCCTTCACCTACTTCCTCATCCCCTTCACCATTGTTGGTTTGAGTCACTACTTTACCTGGAAAACCTTTACTTGGGGATCGATCATGGGAACGACGTCATTTATTCCCTTGTTCATCATCGTATTCTTCGTTCCACTGGGAGTGGTGCACAATGTCATGGCGGATTCCAAGCGGGATACCCTGAAAGAGCTCTGTGACCGGTACCTGGATATCAGCAACGCGGTGATCCACAAGATCAAACGCAAACAGAGCGACGCGGACCTGGTGGTTCACAAGGAATTGATCGAAATGCTGGACGGCATGTACGAGAAATCCAGCAAGGTGCCGGTATGGCCGTTTGACACGAAAACACTGGCCAAGTTCTTTTCCGTGACCTTCGCCCCCATCGGGGTTATTTTTCTGGAGTCCTTCATCCAGATGCTGTTCGGCAAGTTGCTGGGCTGACCGCCCACGCCGGAGAGCACCGGACGGGTTTCCGGCACTCCAGGAACGAGCCTTGATTGACCGGACAGCTTCAGGACTCGTCCCGGAATCAAATCGGTTTTCCTCAAGATGGCCCCGGCCCGGCGCGCCGTTCGAGACTGGGGTCAGCTATAGGGATAATTAATAAAAAACTATGCATTTTGTTAGTTAGCGAAATCAGGATCGTTAATTCCGACCCGTATATCGTACGTGGTTAGATTAATTGCATCCTCACCCCACAGCATATCCCCAGGTTTAGTATATGTCCCCACAAAGTGAAGGTCGCCGTCACTTCTTGTCGTTGATTTCGTTTGTAAGGATGGAAAAACCGTCAGCGGAGAACTGATCATTCCCGAGTTCAATGACTTTTCGGAATTGTCCAATCGGGTCCGGACATGGCTCTGGTTAAACAAACCTGTCGAACTTGAGCCAGGGGCTGAGATCAAAACCATTCTTGGGGAACCCAGTGATTACATGATCACTGAGCAAGAATACGATGAATTACTGGCCCATCAAGGGCTGACAATCAAAGGGTTTATTGCAATCGATACCTGACTGCAGGCAGTGTTTCCTTCATACTTTCTTTGTTTCTCCCGTGACCTGGGTGACTGTCCGGCGGAAACGATCAATAAGTCTCAGGGGAATATGGTGTGGATTGACGGAGTGAATTTTTTCCGCGACCGCGACGGCCGCTTCAGCCGTCATGGCGTGGCAGCGGACCAGTTCGGCCATGATTTCCAGTCCCCAGACTACAGGAACACCCGTTTCAGCACATGCCCCGCGCAAAGCCTTGTCGTTGGTCGCACAGGTATATCCGCCCGCGGCCGCCACTATAAGGCAGAGGCTGTCGTTAAACGATAAGCGGCCCTTCCGCTCCGCAGCCGAGAACACATGCTCCAGCTCTGGTTCAATGATCGTCAGATTGCTTTCTTCACGCTTCCCGGCATCGAGGTCGCCCACCTCAGCCAAAATGGGTGTCAAAATGTGCACTTTACCAAGATATATATTGGCAAGGGACAGAATGGAAAAATCCGATTCGCGATAATCAATGAGTACATTGGCGTCCAGGAGAAGCAACCGGGTTGCGGGAACCATCACGCCTCAGTCGATCCAGGACGCGGCCAATTCACGCATGTCGGCCATAGACTTCCCCAGGATTTCGGCTCCCCGCCCCAGGCTGATGGTTTCATTCTCCACGGCCCGCCGCACCAGCATGGACAGGCGGTCCTGAAAAAAGTCTGCTCGCGAGAGATTCTCCGGTTCTTTGGCGGATCTTGATTCCGGAAAACCCGCCCGTAACGCATCCTGCGCTAGGGCTTCGGGTTCATCCGCCTTAAGCAGAAGTCTATTGTGCTTTTTTTCGTAATCCCTGAGGAAAACTTCCAAACGTTTTCCGTATCCTTTGTCACCCTCCGAAAGACGATGCAAAACGGTAAGGTAACTGACGCGGAAAATTCGTTTCACTTTCAGGACCCGGTCGATGAAGGCCAGTCCGGCGGTATCCTCCCACTCCTTGCGGAACGACACGTCGGGCATGAGGAAATAGACGGCAAAGGTGTTGGCTTCAATTTCATGGGCATCGATTTCATCGGCCTGTTCCACGCTGAAATCCGCGAGGTGGAGGACCAGGTGGCCCAGTTCATGGGCCGCAGTGAAGATCCAGCGTTCCACGGTGATCCGCTTCCAGGTGTTCACAAATACCGCCGGGCCGCCGTCGGCTTCGGCCACGGACAAGCCGAAAAAGTCCGAAGATGCGATCGATTTCTCACCCACCTTGACTCCCGCCGACTCCAGCAGGCCGCAGATATCGCGGACCGGCTCCTCATTGTCCAGCCCGAAAGTAGCGCGCGCCATGGACGCAGCCGCCTTGGCGCGCCCGGCACCGAACGGGATCTTATTGGAGACTTTCGGCAGAAGATTTGCCTTCTTGTCGCCGAGCATCTGTTCCAGGGCATTGAAATCATGCAGCCAGCGTTCCACGTCGGCCAGGATCTGCGCGCGCAGGCGCAATTGTTTGTTGGACCGGAAACGCACGGCCTTCAATTCCCGCGCCGGCGCCACCAATTGTGCCAGCGGTACCTGGAGGGCCGCGGCGATGGCCTCCAGGGTCCGCACTCGGGGTACTGATTTTCCGGTCTCAATATTGCGGTACGCCACCCGGGAGAGGCTGGCTTTCTTTGCCAGTTTGCCCTGGGTGATGCGCCGGGCTTCACGCAACCGCCGCAGGTTCACCGGAATCATATCAGCACCCATTATCCCCTCCACAACAAATATAATCTAATTATATATTTATGTCAATTAGATATGTTTTGCAGCCAAAGGCCACAATCGAAATCACCGAGCACGGGACTCTGAATATTACGCTTCAGATCGCCAGGAAAAATTCACTAAACTTCTCCGCCCACCCTCTCCCTTAAGGATATGGCGCTCCTTAATGCCAATACGGGTCATAATCCACTCATCGGTGGTATCAACCATTTGGCTAAGCTCATCGTTAGTAAGAATGTAGTCGGGGACATACCCTGCTATGCCTGTAATAGCAGCCGTGATACCATGCATTATTTGAATGCCTCTTTTATTTTTCCGCACAAACCCAGCTCAATAACCCTCTGGGTTTGCAGAATCATGTTCATTATAGCCTTCGCATTGGATATTCCATGTCCAATTATAATAGGAGCATTAACCCCAAGGATAGGGGTACCCCCGTAGTTCTCGAAGTTGAACCGCTCGAAGAATGGATCCTCTATGCCCCTCTTCTTAATTATGTGGAAGATTGCTTCTGCCTCTTTAAGAATAACATTGCCTACAAAGCCATCACAAACAATAACATCGGCCTTCCTGTTGGTGAAAAGGTAATGCCCCTCAATGTTCCCAGCAAACTCAAAATCAGTGGAACTGATAGGAAACCCAATTTCCCCATAAGTTGATTTTAAGGATTGGATTTCGGAATTTCAAGCAAATTTCCGGGAAAAGAGGTAATGGAATTCCTCTTCCGGAAGGTTCTGAACGGCTGACCCGGCAATCTGCACGGAAAGCACCAGAATACTGAACTCTTTTGCAATTTTGCATAAACCACTGCCTGGGAGAAACCGGCACCGGG
>DSBM01000077.1 GCA_011049425.1 Candidatus Aminicenantes bacterium | reverse complement strand
TGATGCCGACTTGTTCAGGAAGCGGGCCACCTCCAGCTTGCTTGGGTAAGTGTCCCGGTGCCGGTTTCTCCCAGGCAGTGGTTTATGCAAAATTGCAAAAGAGTTCAGTATTCTGGTGCTTTCTGTGCAGATTGCCGGGTCAGCCGTTCAGAACCTTCCGGAAGAGGAATTCCATTACCTCTTTTCCCGGAAATTTGCTTGAAATTCCGAAATCCAGGCACTAAAATCAACTTATGGGGAAATTGGGTTTCCTATCAGTGAAGCCTTTACCTGAAAATGTGGAAGTATCTTCAACTATAAAATATTGGATAATTCATTGATTTAATGTTAAGATAGCTGACGCAAAACAGGTAATGTCCTAAAATTCCTGTAAAAGGCAGGCGGTCCTGCGCTAAAATATGGTTTCGTAGAAAAATCAATTTTAGGAGGACCACCTACATGAAGAGGTTACCACCAAGTGTGAAAATGCGCAAGGAGTTGAGTGAGTATTTGTCGCGAGGCACGATGTCGGAGGAGTCGATGATCAGTGGTTTGGCTCAGCGGGCGACCCGGATGGTTGTGCAGGAGTTGCTTGAGGAGGAGGCTGGGGAGTTTGTTGGGCGGGATTATTATGAGCGTGGCGGTCGTGAGGGTGCAGTATACCGTAATGGATACGAGCCTTTTCGGATCAAGACCGGAGAAGGGAAGCTTACGGTTTTCAAGCCCCAGGTGCGCAATAGTGATGAGCCATTCCAGAGTCGTTTGGGAGTGTTTTTGAAAGGCAACAGCGATGTGCTGCAGAAGCTGTCGCTGGAGATGTACGCCCGAGGTATGTCAACGCGGGATATTGAGGATGCGCTGTATGAGGCGACTGGCGATCAGGTAATAAGCAAGAGCGCAGTCAGTCGGATCAGTGAGAAGCTATACGAGGAGTTTGAGGCGTTCCAGAACCGGGATCTTTCTGTATATGAGGTAGAGTATTTATTCCTGGACGCTATATACGAGAGCATTCGCAAGCGGTTTGGTGTGAAAGAGGCGATCCTGTGCGCTTGGGGTATTTGCCGCGATGGCAGCAAGGTGCTGTTGCACATGACGATCGGCAACAAGGAAAGTGAAGCCTGTTGGGTTGAGATGCTAGGGGACATGGTGCGCCGTGGATTGCCAGCACCTACAACGATCAGCAGTGATGGAGCACCGGGACTGATCAAGGCTATCGAGAGTGTTTTTGCCAAGAGCTTGAGACTGCGTTGCTGGTTTCATCGAATGCGTAACCTGGCGGGGAAAGTGCCTGCAGAGGTCTGGCCGGAGATCAAATCGCAGATTGTGGCCATTCGAGAAACAGCCAGCCTGGAACAAGGGAAACAGTTGGCGGCCCAGTTCCCAGTTCATCAGAGATAACCAGAACGATTACCCTTCCCTGGTCAAGGCCTTCAAGGACGATCTTGATGCCTTGCTGAACGTACTGCTGGTTCCGGCAGCACATCGAAAATATGTGCGTACAACCAATATCATAGAGCGCTCCTTTGAAGAGGAGCGCCGGAGAACGAAGGTTATACCGGGCTTCCTTACGGAGAAGTCAGCTCTGAAACTGGTCTTCTCCGTACTGATCAGGGCAACCAAACGCTGGCAAAGGGTCAACTTCGATGCATTGACCATTGCCCGCCTGGATAAATTACGAAATGAATTGGACTTGCAGGTCAAACAAGTCGAGGAGGTGTGCTGATATGACCGCCGCAGTTTTTACAGGGAAAATGGGACTTGACCCGCAAAACAAATCAACTGTAATCAAAAAAGGACAGTATTCGGGTCAAATAACCGGCATCATATTTGCCTGCTGATTTAATTCGGAATCATTGGCGCATGATTAAAGGAGGAATTCATGAAATGCTTTTCACAAAAAAAAAACAAATCGGCTTAAACTGCCTGAAAAAAGCATCTGTCTGCCTGTTGATGCTTTTGACGCTGATCCTTTCTCTGGAATCGGCAACATCAGCCGACTCCGCATGGTTAAAGAACAAACTCGCAATAGGCATCGGTTTGGCTGGCTTCTACCAGGGACTCATAAGCGTGCCGGCTGCCCAATCAACCGGGTCGGGGCCGGCTTTCGACCTGTTCGGGCAAAGAGAGTCTGGCCGCCTGATTCACAGCCTGAACCTGAGCTTCGGCCGGGCCGGCAGTGTCAATCGGGCAGGCCGGGTATGGCCGGGAGAAAACTCGTTTTCCTGGATGCCCTTGCAGTATTCTCTGACCAGTTACTCCCGGAGAAACGCCTTCGGCCTGGAAGGACTCAGCTGGGGAATTGGAGCCACCGTCCAGTGGTTCAGGCTCAGGGAGGAGCTTGAATGGCAGGCCGGGCAACGGGCCGGGCATCATGACGACTTGCTGGGCTTAGGCTTGAATACCGGCTTTCGCTGGCGCCCCGCGGGCTTGGGCGCTTGGCGGGCAATGAGCAATATCTCGCTCAGCTTGGCGATTCCACCCTTGAACCGCTCGGCATATCGCTCAAAGATGGTGCCGGATCATGAGGGCGGCGCTTTCTGGGGAGCTGTGGGTTTTGTCCTGTCCGTTGAAAGATCAGTGTCCCGCCGCTGGAGCCTGGGACTGCTTTATCAGCGCCAGGCGCTCTTTCTTTTACGTACCCTGGAAAAAAGATTTTCCTTTGCTGAAATGTACAGCGCCGGGAATTTTTTGTTTACGCAACTGGCCCTGCGTATCGGCTACCGTTGGTAGGAGGTGAAAAGATGAATTCAGGAAAAGCAATTCTGTTAGTAGTTTTGAGCAGTATACTGGTTTTAATACAACCGGGCTGTAAGCCCCTGGGCCGTTTCCTGATGCCTGATCTGCTAACTGGCGACCAGGAGTGGAGCATCCGCGAGACCAGGCATTTCCTGATCCATTACCGGCCCGGTTCCCCGGCCGAGCGGGACATGGAATGGCTGGCCACCGGCTTTGAAAAAGACATGCAGACTGTTAAGAGCTATCTTCAAGTGGATTACCGCGGCAAGATTTCCTGCTTTATCTACTCATCAATTCAGGATAAGCGGGAAAACGGCCTGGTGGGCGGAACCACTTGTTATTGCATGCCTTCCCAGCAAATGTTCGTGGCCGTTTACAATCCGCCTCACGAAGTTTTGGCCATCGGCGCCCACGAGATAGTTCACATCGTCGCCTACTGGACGGTCGGCGTGCATGCCTCGGATATGCTGGCTGAAGGCATCGCAGTGGCGGTCGAAGGTGTTTATGGCCGCAACACCCCGGTTCATTCGGCCGCGGCTGAATTAAGCCGTATCGGGCGGCTTAAAAGCCTGGAAACGATGTTCGACAACCGGGCCTGGGTGCAGTTGATGCAAGAAGACGACTGGCTTTATTACAACCAGGCCGGATCTTTCGTCAAGTACCTGGTGGATACTTTCGGGCCTGCTCCTTTCAAGGATTTTTACTGTCGGGCAACAATGACCGACTACCGGCGGGCTTTCTCCGAGTTGTATGGCCGGGACATAAACCAGGTTTACGACAACTGGCTGCAATTCCTGGCCGACCTGAACTGAGGTTGGGATCACTCCCAGGCCAGCCATTCCAGGCCCAGGGCCAGGCGGGTTTCCCGCTTCGACTTCTTTGTGGCGTTCAGTTGCAAAACCCGGTTTTTCTG
>DSBM01000076.1 GCA_011049425.1 Candidatus Aminicenantes bacterium | reverse complement strand
GTATCGGATCATGGATTCGGACCCTTCAACCGAGGTTTTCACCTCAATTCCTGGTTGCATAAAGAGGGCTACCTGGTTCTCAAAGACGGCAAAAAGGAGAGCGGCAAATGGTTCGCCGACGTGGACTGGAGCCGCTCCCGCGCATACGGCCAGGGTTTGAACGGTATTTTTCTCAACCTCAAGGGCCGGGAAAAGCAGGGCATCGTGGTTCCGGGTAGAGAAGCGGAAGCCTTGAAACGCGAGATCTGTAAGAAGCTGGGCTCTTTAACGGATCCCCGGAGCGGTTCCCGCGTGATCCGGCAGGCATGGCCCAGTGAGGCGATCTATCGCGGGCCCTATCTTCGCAACGCCCCGGATGTGATCCTGGGATATGAAAAAGGCATGCGTGTTTCCTGGGAATCCGCGGTCAATACCATCGGGCCGGAGTTGTATGCGGACAACACGCGCTGGTGGAGTGGCGACCATGCCTTTACCCGGGACCAGGTTCCCGGGATCTTTTTTTCCAACCGCCCCATACGTGAATCCAATCCGGCCCTGTTGGATATCGCGCCCACGGTACTGTCCGCAATGGGTGTGCAACCACCCGCCTTCATGGAGGGCCGGGACCTGGGAGTGACCGCGGCGGACTCAACGGAGAAAAGCGCATGAAACGCAGGGAATTTATTATGAGTACGGGCGCGATGCTGGCTGCGGCGCCCTTCATGAATTTCGGCGCCGGTACGAAACCGGGTCGGCGCATGCTGGTGCTTGCCTTTGACGGTATGGATCCCGCTATTGCCAACCGCCTGATGCAAAAGGGTGAGTTGCCCAATCTGCAGCGTCTGGCCGGGCGCGGCGGCTTCACCATGATGCGCACCACCATTCCCGCCCAAAGCCCGGTGGCTTGGGCCAGCTTCGCCGTGGGCAGTGATCCCGGAGCCACCGGGGTGTACGACTTCCTGGCCCGCGACCCGAAAACCTATATGCCGGAATTCTCTCAGGCCCAGACCATCCCCGCTTCATCAGTCATCAAGTTGGGCAAGTACCGCATCCCCTTGAAATCCAGCCGGGTGGAGCTGGGGCGTCAGGGCAAGCCTTTCTGGAATACCCTGGAAGAGAACGGTGTTCCGGCAACGCTGTTCAAATTGCCCGGCAACTACCCGCCCAGCCCGACAAAGCAGCGAACCATCTCCGGCATGGGTACCCCCGACATCAAGGGAACGTACGGCATCTACACACTCTATACCACCGACGAGTCCGAGGCGGAACGGGACATTTCCCCCAACCTGCTTTACTACGCTTATATCAACGAACAAAACATGCTGGAGGACGGCTGGATCGAAGGTCCGGAAAACGACCTGAAAGTAGGATCCGGTCCCGTGCGCGTGCCGTTCAAGGCCTATCTTGACTACCGTCACAAAACGGCTCGCATCGATGTTCAAGGCAAAACCCTGTTGGTTTCCGAGGGCGAGTACTCCGACTGGGTGGAGGTGGATTTTCCCCTGATCGAGGGCATCAGCAGTGTCACCGGCATGGTCAAGTTTTATCTGATGGAACTGGGAAAACGTTTTCGGCTCTACATTTCACCGGTGCATGTCAGTCCGCTGCATCCCGCGACCGACATCTGCACACCCGACAACTACTCCCGGGAACTGGCCCGCGAGGCCGGCCTCTTTCACATGATCAACCTGCCGGCGGATACCAAGGCCCTGCAACAGAATACGTTTTCCCTGGAGAACTTCATCGTACAGAGCCAGTCGGTGTTTAAGGAAAGTCGGCGCCTCTTCCACTACGAATTGGAACGTTTCGAGGCACAATCCAAAGGCTTGCTTTTCTTTTACTTTTCCAGCCTTGACCAGGGGCAGCACATGTACTGGGCCTTGACCGATCCCCAACATCCTTTCTATCAGCCGGAAACGGCTTCTCGTTACGGTCATGTGCTGGAGGACTTGTATCGTCAACACGACCGCGTGCTGGGGGAGGCCCTGGAAAAACTGCCGCCGGACGTGGCCATCATGGTGATGTCCGACCATGGTTTCGGCACCTTCCGCCGCGAGGTCAACATCAACAACTGGCTGCATGATGAGGGCTACCTGAAGTTGTCCACTCCGGACTGGTTCCCCGGCCAAAGTTTCCTGGAATACGGCAACTGGGGAGAGACGCAGGCGTACACGCTGGGCCTGAACGGTCTCTACCTGAACATGAAAGGCCGGGAAGCCGAAGGCATAGTCAAACCCGTGCAACGCCGGCATCTGCTGAATGAACTCAAAAGCAAGCTGGAAGCCCTGCGTGATCCAATCAACGGTGAGCGGATCATATCCAATGCCTATATTACGGAAGATGTTTTTTCCCCCACTTACCTCGATCGCGCCCCGGATATCATTCTGGGGTTCCGCCGGGGATATCGCACCGTTGACAACGGGGCCATGGGCGGGTTTTCGGAAAAAGTCGTGGATAATCGCATGGACTGGTGGTCCGGGGATCACTGCATCGACCCCCTGGCCGTGCCCGCGTCTTTCTTATCCAGCTTCCCGATCAACCGCAAGGTCCCGGACATTCGTGACATGGCACCCACCATACTGGAATACTTCGGCGTCAAGCCGCCCCCGACCATGACGGGAAAACCACTGGTCTAGGAGGAAACATGGCCAAGAAAGTGAAATTGAGCAACGAAGCCGTACAAAAAGCCGATACCATCCTTGCCCACCACGGGTATGCTTCACTGGATGAAATGGTCGAGAGCCTGATCGCCCGGGAGTTCGATGCCATCCAGTCCGGAGAGGGAAACCGCGAAGAGATGGCGGACAAGTTGAGCGGACTGGGTTACATCTCCTGAAGCGGCAATACCTGCGGGAGACGCATAAATGATCCACGCCTTCAACTACTTTTTTACCCGCGTAATGCGGGTGATCATGGTTCCATTCGACCGCCTGGGCGATTTCTGGGGCATCCTTTTCTTGAGTTTGTTGTCTTCGCTGGTTGTGTTACTGGTCTACCGCTGGGTGTCGTCTCCCCGTCGCATCCGTCACGCCAAGGATCAGATCAAGGCCAGTATCCTGGCCATCCGCATGTACCGTGATTTCTGGCGCGTGACCTTGGGCGCCTTCGCGCGCAGCCTTGTGTATACTATTAAGTACTTTGCCCTGAACCTGGCCCCGCTGCTCTTGATCCTGCCCATCCTGGTGCCTGTTTTCGCCCAGATGGAGGCCCGTTACGGCATGCGCCCTTTCCAACCGGGGGAACATGTGGTATTGAAGGCGCGTTTAAATACGGATGTTTCCACTCTGGACGTGAACCTGAACACGGGAAACGAAGTCTTGGCCGCCATGAACCCCGTAGTGGTCACAGCCCTGAACGAGGTCAACTGGAAGCTCCGTGTCGAGGCCCCCGGCTTCCATCAATTGACGATCAGCGGCCCGGGTTTTTCCGCAACCAAGCGCCTTGTCGCCGGTGACAAAACCACGGCCCTCTCCAATCGCCGCTATGCGCGTTCAACCTGGGCCCATTTCTGGTATCCCGTTGAACCCCTGTTGAAAGAAGCCGGTCCCGTGGAATCGATCTCGCTACGTTATCCCGGCAAGCGTGTTTCTTTCCTGGGCACGCGCATCCATTGGATATGGCACTACCTGGTGCTGATGCTGATCCTGGTGCTGGGTTTGCGCAAGCGCTTTGGAGTCGAGTTCTAGCAAGGT
>DSBM01000075.1 GCA_011049425.1 Candidatus Aminicenantes bacterium | reverse complement strand
TGGTCTCGAGCACCCCGGGAATCTTCTGGAAATAGTACTCTACTCCCCAGAAACAGCCGGCGGCAAACACCGCCCGCTGTACCCGTTTTGCCGGAACGAAATCCATGGAGGTGGAATTGACACCATGCCGGATATGACAATTGGCCGCCCCAGAAACGCAGATATATGTTTCAATTGGCACATCCTGATCTCCTTTGGGGATCCGTCCATATTATATGATCATTTTGGTTATATTTCAAGTGGGGCGCTTTTCGGGAACTTTGGACTCGCCGCCAACGTATTGATTTCAGAGAGTGAGGTTGACATGAGAACGTTCCTGCTCTGGTTGTTGCTGTTGTTTCTGTGTTGGCCCATCGCCGTGCTGGGCCTTGTGCTATTTCCCCTGGTCTGGCTGTTGCTATTGCCCTTGCGCTTGCTGGGCATTGCGGTTGACGGGATTTTTCAATTGTTCCGGGCCGTCATCACCCTTCCCGCCCGCATCCTGGGGATGAGGTAGAATCAGAAGTTGAAGAGTTGGAAAGTTGAAAAGGGAAGAAGTAAAAACAAGGTGACAGGTAGCAGGAGACAGGAGACAATGCCGGGCCTCTCGCCCATTGCCAATCACCCCTGGCCATTTCCCACAGGCACCTATCATCACAGCGCTTATAAGCGCTTCATCACAGTTCGGTCAGGCCAGTCTGAACTGCCTGGCCGGTTTCTTTATCACTATGACTCCCTCGTGCTATCACCGGGCTTTGCCTTTTTACTCTTTATGCCCGAACGGGTATTCGACTTTCAACTTTCGACTCAGTTTTTCATGTTGCACTTTGCTATTATGACACCAATGTCGCGAACGCAGTGAGCCAATGACGACAAATGACAAGTGCTTCTGGCCCCTCAATGACACGGACGCATTTGTTTGGTTAATTTGATTTTGAATCATTGGGATTTGTTTGGGATTTAGAATTTTGGATTTAAAATCAGTTCACCTTGAAAAACCGTCCTCCTATGTATACCATTGGGTTGACACACCAAGGAGGCCCCATGAGACTGAACGCCCCACGCAAGGGATTGTGGATATTCTCAACCATCCTGGCCCTGGCCGCACTGATCTCTCATTTTATCGATCCAGCCGTTCTAGGCGTCAACACCGGCTTCTGGGTCATGGGCGGCGCATGGCTGCTCTTGTTGCTGGCCACCATGCTCAAGGGGTATTAACCCCGGGCCTCGATTGTTGAACATGACTGAAAAGAAAATGCAAACCATGCAGGAAATCAATTTACGAGTCGGGGAAGATGTGTTCCTGAAAAAAGGCATGATCACCCAGGTGCGCCTGGTTTACGCGGGCATGCCCGGACCAAACACCTTTTCCCTGGCACTGATCCAGACCCAGGGAAATAATTCTCAGGCTTTCAACCTTTACTGGCCCAGAGATGCGCGGCAGTTAACCATAAGGGAGCGTGAGATCTCGGTAGTGGATGTATCCGCCCAAGCCATTCGTTTCATGTTTGTTTAACCCCAAGCGTGGATCTGACAAGGCCCCGACGTCAGGCGCGTGGGATTAACGTTTTTTGCCGCACAGAGAGGGGTATTTCTCGTCTTTTTCTGAACCGCGGCGTTCCTAGCGGATGAAGCGTTCCACCAGAACCACTACCGCGGCCGGAACCGCCGCCAGAAGAATCCATTCCAGAATCGTCATGTCTCATGTATACTCTCTGAACACCAGGGAAGCAAGCGTTGCGCGCATTGACAAGGCATTGGAGGCAATGGTAGAGTAAACCCGTTTCGTTCAGGGAGCATTGATGGGTCAGAACAACATCCGGGGCATCCGCTTGGTGGTATTGGGCGCGGCCATTTTCTTTGTCCTCTACGCCTTTATCCGCATCTTCATGAACGAGACTGAGAACGTCTCACCCCTGTTCGTGAACAGTACCGCCCTGATCATCGCCCTTTGGACCATCATCATCCTGTTCAGCCTGACTTTTCTGTTCATGCTGATTCGCAACATCGTCAAAATGTACTTCGGCAAATCCCGGGAATACGCCGGCGGCCCCTTCAAGAAACGGCTGGTTTTCTTTTTCATCGCTTTCTCGATTGTTCCCACTCTTTTGCTGTTTTTCTTTGGCACCAACCTGCTCAACCGCGGCATCGAAAAATGGTTCAACACCGACATCAACGCCATCATGCAGCAGGTAACGGAGCTGGAGAAAAGTTACTACGAAAAAGCCAAGCAGGAACTCAAACATTTCTCTGATATCATTGCCACCGACGTGCGCAATTTCCGCATGTACACCTATGAAAACCGCATCTGGTTGCGCAACGAAATGCGAAAAAAGATGAAGGAGTACCGCGTAGACATCATCAACATCTACGACAACCACAACGAAACGTTCACCCTGCTCAACCCCATTATCAGCCTGCAGGAGTACAAGAACCTGCCCCTGGAGATGGTGTACCGGGGCCTGGGCAGCAGTGATTTTATTAAAGTGGATTCCATGAAGGGGGGAGAACTGATCCGCAGCGGCGTGTCATTCGACGTTTCCCCCAACCGGCGTATCCTCTTGATCACCGGCAAGTTCTACCCCGAAGACTACATCGACAACCTCAAGCGCCTCTCGGCCATGGTGAACCGCTACACGCAACTGAAATCGATCAAGGATCCGGTCAAGACCACCTACCTGCTGCTGTTTATCTTTATCACCATCCTGATCGTGTTCGCCGCTTCCTGGCTGGGCTTCTACCTGGCCAAGGGAATTTCCGTTCCCATTGAGAAACTGAGTGCCGCGGCGGCGGAAATCACGCGCGGCAACCTCGACGTCAAGATCGATTATGAATCCAATGATGAGTTCAACAGCCTGGTGATCGAGTTCAACCGCATGACCGCGGATTTGCGCGAACACCGCGAAAAGCTGAACCGGCGTACCATGGAGCTGCGCCAACGCCGCAGCTTGACGGAAACCATCCTCAAAAACATCACCTCCGGGGTGATCGCCATCAACCCCGAAGGAGAGATCGCCGACATCAATCCCGAAGCGCGGCGCATGCTGGCATTTCAGTCCCGCTTCGTGGAAAAAAAGCACTACTCCGACCTCTTTTCCGACGAACCTTATGAAGAGATCCGTTCATTTATCCAACGCGCGTTCACATCCAAGTTCAAGATCATGGAAAAAGAAGTCGACATCAAGATCCGCGGCCGCATCCTCAATCTGGCCATGAAGATCACGCAGATCCGCAACCCGGTCAATAAGAAGTTTGCCGGTATCCTGGTGGTACTCACCGACCTGTCGGAGTTGATTCGCGCCCAGCGCCTGCTGGTGTGGCGCGAAGTGGCCAAGCGCATCGCCCATGAAATCAAGAACCCCCTCACCCCCATCCAGATCTCTTCCCAACGCATCCTCAAATCCCTGGACCTGCCGGACGCCAAATTCCGCAAGGTCACGGAAGACAGCCTGCACATCATTCTGCAGGAACTGGATTCCATCTCCAAGCTGGCCGAAGAGTTTTCCAACTACGCGCGACTGCCCAAAATCCAGTTCACACGTGGTGATATCAACCTGATCCTCGAGAAGCTGGTCAACGTCTATTCCTCAATCTACGCCAACGTGGATTTCGACGTGAACCTGGATGTTGAGATGCCCATCATCATGAAGATCGACACCGAACAGATCAAGCGCATTTTTGTCAACATTATCGACAATGCCGTGGACGCCATGGACAAGAAAGGACGCATTGAGATCCTCACCCGTTACATTAAGGAGAGCCAGTTCGCGCGCATCGAGATCGCGGATGAAGGGCCGGGCATCAGCGACGAAGACAAATTAAAGCTTTTTACCCCCTATTTTTCCCAGAAAAGCACGGGCACGGGCCTGGGTCTGGCCATCGCCCACAACATTATCGAAGAACATAACGGCCAGATCAGCGTGGTGGACGATACTCCCCATGGCTCTCGCTTTATCATTGAAATCCCGGCGTAGTAGAGGCGAGTGGAGAGAACGGCCAGGGGACAATAAGTTGAAAGTCGAAAGCACCTGGCGATTGGCAATGGGCAAGAGGCCCGGCATTGTCTCCTGTCTCCTGCTACCTGTCACCTTGTTTTTACTTCTTCCCTTTTCAACTTTATTGAACCGTCTTCTCTTTGCGTTCCGCCAGTTTCTGCTCCAGGCCCGCGATAACGGTTACAACGCCGAGCTCAGGATCGTTAAGCAGGGCTTGTTTCAACTCCGAGAAGTAATCAACGATGTTTTGGCGCAAGACGGGTTGGGCCTGCTTTCTGGTATTGTAGTGATCCCAGACGTCCCAGATAATCACCCCCACGGCAATCAAGGCGCCGGCAAAGCGCCCGCCCACCCTGGCGGCCGCCTGGGCGCCCGTTTTTGAGGCCATTTTCGTGGCGGCGCGGCCCGCCATGCGCGCCGACAAGCGTGCGGTCAAGCGGGATATGGCCGGCCGCAAAAGGCGGTAGAGTACCACCGCGCCTCCGGCGGCAACCGCAGTCATGGCCTTTAAGGACAGGGAAACGCTTCGCCCCGTTTCGGCTTGGCGCACCATCACGGCCACATCAGCGATATAGCGATCCCATTCAGCGGGATGGATGTCATAGCGCCCGGCCACCACGTCCAGCCCGGAGCGAACCGACTCGGAGTAAAGCGCCACCGTATCCTTGACCAGCCGTTCCAACTCCATCTGCGCCACCTGGGGACGCAATACCCGGGCGGCGAACTCTTCCTGAACCCGCCGGGTGACCCGTTCCGCCGCCGAGGGTGTGCCGCTGTCCACCCAGTGAACCACCTGGTATAGAAGGCTCTTGAGGCCGAGTTCCTGCTGGGTCCAGTAGTTGAAGTACCATGGCAGAAAATCACTGTCCACCCGCTCCATGTTGGCGGCGATCCACTGATCCAAGCGTTGCCCGGCAAATTCCGCCGCTGCGGTGCGGCCGTTGCGCAGCACCCTGGCCACTTCAGCATCAACTTGAGTCCAATCCACCTTTTCCACCACCGGCTTGGTCTGGATCCGGGGACGCCCGTCTGCTGCATCACCACCGCTGAAGAAAAGCCGGCGTCCGACCAGGGCAAGCAGCACCACCACTACAATGATCCACAAAAAGCGTGTGACGGCACCGAGAAATCGGGTCCAACGCTCCACTCCCCGCAATGACGGGGAATCTTTTGCGTGTTTGCGGCTCATCCCTCACCCCTATGTGTAATTAATCAAAGTCCGAGTTCAGCGGCAATACCGGTCATGGCGTCCAGGCAGGTGTTGAGGAACTCATCCAGGTTCATATTCAGGCGCCGGCATTCCGCCATTTGTTCGCGGCCGGCTCCCCGGGCGAAAGCCTTGGCATTAAAACGTTTCTGCATGAAACGCAGGTCGATCGCGGCCAACTTGCGGTCCGGGTGCATAAGGGCACAGGCAATAATGAATCCGGTAGTGGGATCCGTGGTGTACAGGGCAATGTCCATCAAAGAATCCAGTCCGGCCTTGCCGTTGTGGGCCTTGATGGCGTGAAGGATGTCGGCGGAAAGGTCGTAATCCGCCAACATTTCAGTGGTCTGGATGCCATGACGGTCTGGATCGTCGGCCGTAAAGGCATAATCCAGGTCATGAAGCAGGCCGGCCAGTCCCCAGGTATGCGGATCACCGTCGAATCGCGTTGCCAGGGCACGCATGCAGGCCTCAACCGCCAGGCAGTGCTTCACCATATTGGGATTTTCCAGGTGCTGGTTGACCAGTTTCAGGGCTTCTGTTCTGTTCATGAATCGATCGCCTCCGGCACTATGGTAGCATCGCGGACGGTTGAAAGGCAAATCGGGCGCGGCGGAGGTTATGGCGGGATAAAAAGCCCGGGAGCGGCCGCGCCGCTCCCGGGCGGGAATACAGACTAATCTCTTAACTTGGTAACAGTCTTGAACAGGTCCTTCTGCTCCTCGATCTTTTTCTCGTTGCCCACTACGCACAGGTACTCCTGCTCCATGACCTTGTCGATCAGGTCGGCGTACCCACGAATCTGTTCCGCCGTGGCGGTCAGGATCTCGTCCCGCTCTTGCTGCAGCGTGGCATGGGGGATTTGTGTAATGTAGCGCTCGACTGCCACCCGGCCTTTCTGCTGGGGCGTCAGGGGGCGATCGCGGCCGGCGATGGTGCCGATAATCAGTCGGCGCAATTCCGGTTCAGTCGGCTCGAACTTGCGCAGAAACTCTCCGGCTTGCTTGTAGTTCTCAACAGTCTTGCGCAGGTTGGGATCCCGGTAAGAGAAAAACGCCAATGCGCCGGAAGGTTCGATGCGTGCGAAACCGCCGTAGGCGCCGCCGATCACACGAATACGGTTCTGCAGGTAGACCCGTGAGAGCACCTGCTGCAAAACCTCCATGGCTCCGCTGTACTCCGCTCCCAACTGCTTGTAATCATAGCCTTTGAGCACGTATTGGACCTTGGATGCGTCTTTGAAGCCTTCATTGAGTGCCTGCTTGGGGAATTCCAGGGCAACACTTTCCACATCCCGTTGCGAAAAGCCCTTGATGAATGGCGGCAGGGTTTTGCTTACTCCGGTCATGTCGTCTTCATGACAAACCACGGAAACAAACATGCCGTTGCGACGGACCACGTGATCATGGATCTCTTTGAGTCGGGTGACCAGCTCTTCGCTGCGAGCGTCGTAGTTTTTGGTCAGTTCGGCAAGGAAGCGGTAGTATTCCAATCCATTGGTTCGATCCTGCCAGGACCCGGAATTGGTGAAATAGGAAAACAGGCGGAAAGCGGCTGTCCCCATACCGTTCCGGGATAGCATCATCTCCGCCCGCGCTTTCATACGCCGTACCAGGCTTTCCAGCCGTTCGGGATCCGTTTCCCACAAAGTATGGTTCAACTGCTGATCGGCCAGATGCAACAACTTGTCCAGTTTGCCGGGCATTACCTTGCCGCTGAGCATGAAATACGGCTGCATGCGGTTGTCATCCCTTTCAACCAGGTAAGTTTGAACCCGGGTGTTGATGCCGCCGGTGTGGCGATTGATCTCGTTCTCCAGGTCCGAATACGCCAACTCTTTTGTATCCAGCATTCCCAGCAGTTCGTTGTAAAGTTGCAGATATGGGATGTGATCCACAGGTACCGCTGAGGCGTCAAAATAGAAGTCCAGGTAAACGATGCCTTTGGAAAATTCATTGTAGGCCAACAGGTCTACGCCTTCGACCTGTTGCTTTTTCAGGACGTATTCCTCTTCCTTTTTCTCTATATCTCCGATTTCCAACAAGGGAATGGTGGCCAGGGCCTCCGGTGAATCTTCACGCTGCTGGTAGGCCACCAGCTCTTTTGTTTCCTTCACCAGGTTGGCGATCTCTTCCTCAGACATCTTTGCTTTGCGTTCGGCCAGTTCGCGCTGAACGGCTTCGGCGCGTTTGCGTTCCAGGCCTGGTACGGGTTCCAGCACCACTGTTGCGGCGTGGGGATTGTCCAGCAGTGACTTTTTCGCCAGGTCTTCAAAGTAGTTATTTTCCACTTTGGCTTTTATCGATTCCAGCGGCTTTTCATATTCCAGGGAAATAAACGGATCATCAGCAAACATCCAGCCCGGCAGGCTGCCCATTGCCGCCATGATGCCCGTCCATGAGCCGCGTCCTTCCCGCAGCTGAAACTCCATGCGGTTGATCAAGCCCTCCAGCACATCGCGATCAAACCCGTCGGCGATCACTTTTTCCAGCGTGGCTTTCACTACCTGGTGGAACTTTTCCAAGTCTCCGACCTCGGCGTTCTGCACAGTGAGTTGGAACACGTTCTGCTGGATGTTGTCTACATAAGCGTTGACTTCCTTGCCGATACCCGCTTCACGCAAAGCCCGCCGCAAGGGCGCGGATTCATTGTTTACCAGTGCGTCGGAAAGGATATCCAGGGCAATAGTCGTCTCCTGGTCCGTATTGCGCCCATACATCGTGGCCCAGCCCAGATAGGTCTGCCCCTTGGTGCTTGTGCCCTCGGGAACCCCGTATTCTCCCCGCACCGTGCGCGGCGCCTTAAAGGTAGCCTGCACAGGGATATCGGAGTCCACTTCAATGGCATCAAACCCGGACAGGTAGTTGGCATCGATAAACTCCAATTCCTTTTCCATATCCGCGTCACCATACACCAAGATATAGCTGTTGGCGGGATGGTAGTACCGTTTGTGGAAATTCTTGAACTGTTCGTAGGTCAGTTCGGGGATAGCAGCGGGCCATCCACCGGAGGACTTGCCGTAGTTGTTGTCCGGAAACAATTGGCGATAGAGCAGGAAGCCCAGTTGACGGGTAGGCGAAGAAAAGGCGCCCTTCATCTCGTTGTAGACCACGCCCTTGTACACCAGGGGAGCGTCGGGGTTTTCCAGCTCGAAGTGCCAGCCCTCCTGTTTGAGAATCCGTTCATCCTTGTGCAGCAACGGTTTCAAGGTGGCGTCCAGGTAAACGTGCATGAGGTTGAAATAGTCCTTCATGTTGCGGCTGGACACAGGATAGACGGTGAAATCGCTGCTGGTCATGGCGTTAAGGAAAGTCTGCAGCGAGCCCTGCATCAGCACATCAAACGGACTCTTGACAGGGAAATTTTCCGAGCCGTTCAGGACCGAGTGTTCCATGATGTGGGGCAACCCCGTATCATCCGGCGGCGGTGTTTTGAACGCGATGCTGAATGTCTTGTTGTCGTCTTTCGCCGCCACTTTCAGCAGTTCCGCGCCGCTTTTTTCGTGCTGAAACAGGTAGCAGTCCGCGTCCAGTTCCTTGACAAATTGCTGTTTTACCAGTTTGAATCCGTGGATCATGTCTCCCACTTTCATGTCCTCCTGGCCGGAGCCGCATCCCCCAATCAGGATGGCCGTTGCCGCGACCAGTACCAAGATGGATTTTCGCATATTCCCTCCTTTTCCGCACCGGCACCTCACGTGGACCCGTCTAAAGCTGTGACACAATGGTGCCCCTTCAATCTGATCCAATAGAGGAATCCGGAAATGGTTGATACGAAACAACCCACACATATGTTTAATAAAGTTGGAGAGTTGGAAAGTTGGAGGAGAAAAACAGTTGAAGTGTTGGAGAGTTGAAGAGGAAAGAAGTTGAAAAAGTGGCGGGTAGTTACACATACACGCTGCACTTGGGGAAATTCAGATTGACAGGCTGAATCGTTCGGACTAAAATTCAGTATGAAACTCAGCCTGATCATGGTCGCGGCGGTTTTACTTGGCTTTGTACTCAACTTTTTGCTGGCCAAGATCCTGGCCTTTTCCAACCTGGTGCGCAAAACCTACCTCGCCTATTTCGCGCTGCTGGTCCTCTCTTTCCTGTTGGTCCTTTTGGATGCGGAAATCGCCGCCACTTTCCTTATGCAGGTCGAACGGATCCGCTACTACCTGATTCTATTTTTCCTGGTTACTTTGCTGCACCTGGTGGTGAAATCGATCGGATTGCTGTTTTTTGACTACTTTTTCGCCAAACGTCTCCTCTCCGTACCCCGGCTGTTGAAAGACGTGGTGATGTTCCTTCTTTACCTCACCGGCATCCTGCTGATTTTCAACTTCTACCTAGACATCAAAATTACCGTTTTCCTGGCATCTTCCGCCGTACTCACCATCGTTATCGGGCTTGCCCTGCAGGACATCCTGGGAAACATCTTTTCCGGCATTACCCTGAATTTTGAACGCATCCTGAAGCAGGGCGACTGGATTGAATACAATGAAAATCAGGGCCAGGTTGTGCAGTTCGGGTGGCGCTCCATCGTGATCCGTGACCTGGATAAAAACCAATTGATCATTCCCAACCAGAGCGCCTCCAAGGGTGATATCAAGCTTTTCGGCGATGGGCAGGGCCATTACTTTTTGCGCATGGAAATCGGCGTCAGTTATCGTCACGCTCCCGATTTCATAATCACGACGATATCTCAAGTCCTGGACGGCTGCGATGCGGTTCTGAAAAAACCCGCCTACAATATCTATGTGCTGGATTTCGACCAGAGCGCCATTGTTTACCAGATCCGGTACGCGATCCGTGATTATGCTGAACGCAACCACATTGCCGGCGAAATCAGACGCCAAGTCTGGTACGCCTTTAAACGCAACGGCATTGAGATCCCCTTCCCGATTCGCAACGTCTACATCAGGCAGGAAGCCGCCACTATGCTATCAAACAGCGAGAAAGCGGAGATCCTGGGTAAAATCCCGATCCTGCAGGTTTTAAACCCGAAAAAGTTTGCTGAAATCGCCGCAAAAACAGAAGAAGTTCTCTTCGGCAAAGGCGAGCTGATCATCCACGAAGGATCTCACAGCCATTACTTTTATCAGATCGTAAGCGGTACGGTCGAGGTGGTCAAAAACCGGTCAAGGGTGGCATTGTTAAAGAAAGGGGATTTTTTCGGCGAGATCTCTATCGTGACCGGGGAAATGGCCAATGCTTCGGTCTATGCATCTGAAGAAACCAAGTTGCTGGCGATTTCCGCTGAGTTGTTCCGCAGCGTGGTGGAGATGAACCACGAACTGGCCGAAAAATTCGCGGAAGTGATCGTACTTCGCCAACAGGAAACCAGCAAGCTCCGTAAAGAAAACGGTTCCGCCGTCATCACGAAATCGCAAACCGCCGCGAAAGGCAAGCTTCTGGAAAGGATTATCAAGTATTTCGGAATTCATTAGCCGGCTGATCAAGCAACGCTCTCATCCGCGCAGAGGAAAAGTCCAGATAGTACTTTTGCGGTATCAACCGCATCCATTTCAATTGTGGTAAACTAACAAAGGAACACAATTTTCGGAGGAGTTTCATGCGTCTTTTCAGATTCATTGCCGGCGTAATCACATTGGCCCTGGTGATTCCATTGATTGTGCACTCCGCTCCGCCCCGGATTGAAGCGGATGCGTTCAGTTTAAACCAGAAAACCGCGTCGCGTTTCGCCGACCTGGCCCTGGGATGCATCTCAAGGGAATTTCCCAACAAGCCGGGCCACGTGATGCGCAGCCGCGATGAGGTGCAACCCCCCAAACGCCTGCATCCCGCTTTTTTCGGCTGCTTTGATTGGCATTCCGCGGTTCACGGACACTGGATGCTGGTGCGCCTGTTGCGCCGGTTCCCCGAGTTGCCCGAAGCCGGAAGGATTCGTTCCGCCCTGGAAGGGAATCTTACCGAGCCGGCTTTGCGGGCCGAGGCCGCCTACTTCCGCGAAGAAGGGCGCAAATCCTTTGAGCGTTCCTACGGATGGGCCTGGTTGCTGCAAATGGCCGCCGAACTCCACACCTGGGACGACGCCGACGGCCGCCGCTGGCGTGAACGCATTCGCATCCTTGAAACCACGATTGTGGAACGGTACCTGGATTTCCTGCCCAAACAAACCTATCCCATTCGTACCGGCGTGCATCCCAACACCGCTTTCGGCATTGCGCTGGCGTTGGATTACGCCAGAACGGTCGAAAACACGGAATTGGAAACCCTGCTGGTGGAACGCGCCCGAACCTATTTTCTGGCGGACCGGAATTGTCCCGTTGCCTGGGAACCGGGGGGCGAAGATTTCTTTTCTCCCTGCCTGATGGAGGCGGACCTGATGCGCCGGGTTTTGTCGCGCGGCGAATTTTCGCTGTGGTTCAGCGCCTTCCTGCCCAACCTGGCCCAAAATGAACCCGCCGCCCTGCTCAATACGGCCACGGTCACCGATCGCAGTGACGGTAAGCTGGTTCACCTCGACGGACTCAACCTGAGCCGCGCCTGGTGCATGCGCGGCATTGCTGCGTCCCTGACATCGGAACACCCCTGCCGCCCAGTTCTGCTCGTAGCCGCGCGGCGCCACGCGGAAACCGCCCTGACCCATGTAACCAGTGGCGACTATGCCGGCGAACACTGGCTGGCTTCCTTCGCGGTCTTTCTCTTGACCGCTGAGTAACCCCGTCAACCGTGCGCGAAAATACACCAATTCGGAGACAAGTATGAAAAGATACCAGACCATCCTGGTGGAAAAAGAGGAATCGGTCGTCAAGGTGACCATCAACCGCCCCCGGGTCCTGAACGCCTTGAACAATGACGTCTTGGTTGAGCTGGAGTCTTTTTTCCAACATCAACAATCAAACCAATCGATCCGCTGCGTTCTGTTGACCGGTGCCGGAGAAAAAGCCTTTGTCGCCGGCGCGGACATCCGTGAGTTGGCCGCAATGAACCAGGCGGCCGGAAGCGCGCATGCGAAGAGGTCCCAACGCCTGATGCAGACAATCCAGGATTCGCCGTTCGCGGTAATCGCGGCCATCAACGGTTTTGCCCTTGGGGGCGGATGTGAACTGGCCATGGCCTGTGACATCCGCCTGGCCGCAACCTCGGCCAGACTGGGCCAGCCCGAGATCAACCTGGGGCTGATTCCCGGGTTCGGCGGAACCCAGCGCCTGGCCCGCCTGGTGGGCAGGGGCAAAGCCATGCGACTCATCCTCACCGGAGCCATGGTCTCTGCAACGGAAGCCCTGCGTATCGGCCTGGTTGATGAAATCCATCCCCCCGAAGAGTTGCTTCCGGCCGCCATGTCGCTGGCCAAAGAAATCGCGTCCAAGTCCCGGACGGCCGTAAGATTCGCCAAAACCGCGATTCACCGTGGTCTGGATGCTACCCTGGCAAATGGCTGCCGCATCGAAGCGGAGTGTTTCGGACTTGCCTGCGCCACAGCTGACAAGGCCGAGGGCATCGCCGCCTTTCTGGAAAAACGCCCGCCCCGCTTCCAATGACCTGGACCTGGGCCGATGCGTATAACCGCATAATCAGAGATTATCCGTTTCAACACGGCCACCACGACAATACTCTTTAACCGGCGTTTCTCACAAGGATTGTCACGAAATGGCGCAGATGGTTGTAGTGACAAGGCATGCAACAGGAATTCCTTAGAGGCATAGCAGCGCTATGGCTGAGAAGAATAACCGAGCATAACACTGTTAATGCGGCCATATCCGCCATTAGAGCAGATCGTTGTGAGAAATACAGGTTAAAGGGCTTGATTAGAGAATGAGCAGAAGTTGTTTATGTATTTTCCCGCGTCACCGGCCCAACCTTACAGCCCGATTATTATACCCGCGCGCAGGGTCCAGCCGCTCAGATCCATTTCCAGTTTTTTTGCTTGCAGGATGGTTGGATCATCCGGTTGTTCCGAAGCGACAACGACCTTTTTACCGACCCTGCCCCCCCTTTCAAAGGTAACAACCCAGAACTCCCCCTGGTTCCAATCATCCAATCCGGTTTTCAGGTCCTGGATAATGCCGCCGCCGTTCAAGGACGCAATCCGTACCGACTGCCCGACTGCTTCCACAAAGACACGCAAACGGCGCGTCAAGGGAAAGGCGGCCCCCACACCCGCGTGCAGCCCCACAGCGGTTCCCCTGCCCTGAGCGACAAAAAGCATCAGGCTTTCCTCAGTGATTGAGCGCACCTGGTCTTTCTGAATCAGGTTCAAACGTCCTGGATAAAGGCCCGCACCTGCCAAGGCATAGGCGCGAAATCCCCGCCGCCCCAAAAAGTAACGCGCGCTCAAACGGATGGGCACCACCGTGTGGCGCACTTCAGACGCATGCCTCGCCGCGGTATTTTCGCTACCCATCCACCCCACCTGCCCCATCTTCGTGTTGCCGTTCAAGGCGACTTCCAGTCCCAGCGCCCAGCGGGGAGAGAGAAAAACCAGAAGCTCCGCGCCGGCATCGTAGCAGGGACCCGGTTCCGGAATACCGCTGCCCGGAACCATGGTTCCGCCCGGCACGCGGGTAGCCGCGCTGGATTCGCCTTCACGAACCACCGCGGATATATCGTCCAGATTGAGGCGGCCGCCACCTAGACTCAGCTTGAGCATGAACCGGCCGGGGGTTGCGGCATCCACCTCTCCGCTTAAACTGCATAAAGGTATCGAGAGTATCAGGAAACAGGAAAGAACTGTGAGGCGAAGTGTTAAACGGCGCATGCAGAATCTTGGCCGATCCGGCCGCTTTTGTCAAGAGAGGAAAGGAG
>DSBM01000074.1 GCA_011049425.1 Candidatus Aminicenantes bacterium | reverse complement strand
TCTCTATAGAGATTATTATCTGTTTTTAAAAAACGAAGCGTCGATCGTATCCCGGTTGATGCAAATTGTTGAGGAAGTGGATGCGGAGGCCCGGAACCGATTGAGCTTAAACGAGATTGAAACGCTGTGCGCGCCGTTGGACGTGACTGAAGTCACGGATTTTTTGGAAGGAAAGGAATTGTTGAAGGCGGCCATGAAACGCTTTCTGAAAAAAATGGGTCAAAGCCATCAAACGAACGGGTAATAATATGAGGCCGATCGTGTCGGATTGCTTTTTGTCGGGATTTGAGTCGCAGTTCCGGATGAAAGGAATCCCCGTCAAGAGTGCAAAGAGGCATTCTTTTGATAAAACAGGATTTTCCGGAATCTGACCGGAATTTCATCTCTTTTCAGGAGTCATATGATATGGCCGATTTTTCTGGGCCGCCAGTGAGCGTGGTGGTGCCCAACTACAACTGCGCGCGCTTCCTGGGCCAGCGCTTACAAAGTATTCTGGACCAGACGTACAGTGATTTTGAGTTGATTCTGCTGGATGACGCCTCAACCGATGATTCGCTTGTCGTGATTGAAAAGTATGTCTCCGACTCACGGGTCCGGATCCATATCAACGAGACCAATTCCGGCAGTCCCTTCGCGCAGTGGAACCGGGGAGTGGACATGGCCCGGGGCGAGTTTGTCTGGATCGCCGAGGCCGATGACCTGGCTGAAGTGAATTTTCTGGAACACCTGGTGCCGCTGCTGGATTCGGATCCCCGCCTGGGCCTGGTTTATTGCCAGTCGCGGATAGTGGATGAGAGCGGAATAACAGTTGATGAGGCGCCGCCCTTCCTGGAGCGGTTATGGCCGGGGAGGTGGCAGCGATCTTTTCGCAACTCCGGGCGGGACGAAGTGGCGCGCTACCTGGTACATCGCTGTACCATTCCCAACGCCAGCGCCGTACTGTTTCGCCGCCGGGCTTTTCTCGATGCCGGGGGCGCGGATGAATCCATGCGTTTGTGCGGGGACTGGATGACCTATGTGCGCGTGTTGCTGAACCGGGACATCTGTTTTTCGGAACGGGCCCTCAACGCCACGCGCTGCCACTCGCAGACAGTGCGTTCTACCATGAGCGGGAATCCCCGGGAGATCGAGGAGCGTTACCGTGTCCTGGAAACCGTGTTGAACGGCGTGGACGTATCCCTTATGGACCGGTTCCGCGCCCGCCAGTCGCGCATGTACCTGTGGGTGGACCTGGCTGAAACGAAAGGCTGGAGATTGTCTGATCCGGGCATGGAACGGATCCGCACAGTCGCCGCCCGGGTCGATCCCTGCTGGCGGGCACGTTTCTTTGCCAAGCGTTTGCTGTATCGCCGTGCTCGTGTTCAGGATCAATTACAATGAAAATTTTAATGCTGACGGATCTTTATCCCGAAGCACAGGAGGCGGACCCCTCGGTTTTCGCCCTGCACCGCTTCTGCCGCCAATGGGCGCTTGACAACCAGGTATGGGTGCTGCGCCCGTATTGCACTCCAAACTGGAGATTGCGCAAGCGGTCGATGCCATCCCGGTGGCAACTTGAGGGGGTGGACGTGATGAGCGTTGCGGTGCCCAAATTTCCGGCCCGGCCCTGGTTTTTTTCGGGATTCCTGCAACGGGTCATGAATCGCATTCAACCCGACGTCATGGTGGGCCACCTGGGCTTCAATCTTTATTTGGCCGCGCGCCTGGCGAAAAGAAACCGCCTGCCCCTGGTAGCCGCGGTACACATGGGCGACCTGGTTCACGGGCCGCGTATGCTGGGAGAAACGCGCTTGAAACGCGTTTTTCAGCAGGCGAACCGGTTGGCGCCGCGGTCGCTGGCGGTAAGTCGTCGGCTCTTGAAACGTTTTCCCGAACTCGAGTCCCGTAGCCGGACCGCCTGGTCGGGCCTTGATTCCGCGGGTTTCCGTTCAGACGCCGCAAGAGAAAACCGGCTGTGTGAACCACTGGCGGGACAACCGTTGCGCATCATTACCGCCTGCCGGTTGACCAAACTCAAAAACGTGGATGTCACGTTGCGAGCGCTGGCCGGACTGGGTTCCACAATCAGCTGGGAGTTGATCGTGGCCGGGGACGGTCCGGAGCGGGCTCGGCTGGAAAGGCTGGCCGTGAAGTTAGGAATTGCCGCACGTGTTACGTTCACCGGCTGGCTGGAACGCTCCCTTTTGCGGGACCATTTGTCTCGGGCCCAGCTGTTCGTCATGGTCAGCGCGCCGGAAACGTTCGGCCTGGTTTACCTGGACGCGATGGCAGCCGGATGCCTGGTGGTGGGGGCAAAAAACGAGGGAATAGACGGCATCGTGAAGCATCAGCGCAACGGCTGGTTGTGTCCGCCCGGGGATCCCGACGCCCTGGCGGCGGTATTGCGGGAGGTCGATTCCCTCGGTGCGGATTCCCGGCAACGAATGGCGCGGGAATCACGACGCACCGTGGCGGCGCTCACCGAAGAGGCGGCCGCGGGAAACTACCTGGACATATTACGCGAAGCGGTAAACGCGGGTGAACGATAATTTGAACATACTGCTGGTTGCTTATTACTATCCGCCTCCCCACGGGGCGGGGACCGGGCGGCCCGAGTTCATGGCGCGCGCCCTGCGGGAACGCGGGCACGAAGTGACGGTCCTCACCCGTTCCTATTCCGGCGACAAATGGGAAGTGGAAACCGTCCGGGTTCATGATCCCTCTTACAACTGTCATCGCCGGGGATGGAGGTTTGCGGTGTGGCTGGCCCGCCGCCTGTGGGTGGAGACGGCTGATTCCCTTGGATCAACGCAAACCATCCTGTGCGCCTGGTATCGCCGGGCTTTGCGCGCCGGCCGCCAATGGGTGGACGAGAATTCGCCCAATCTGGTGATGGCGACCTATCCGCCGGCTGAAACCCTGACCCTGGGCGTGGAGTTGGCAAAATATGCCGGCTGCCCGCTGGTGGCGGATTTTCGGGACGGCCTGGTTTTCGAGCCCGTAGAAGGGGTGCTGCCCCGGCGCTTTCCGCAGATCCAGCGCAAATACCTGGAGCTGGAAACAGATGTCCTGGATGCGGCGACCGGAGTGATGGCCGCGCATCCAGCGCTTGCTGACTATCTGAAAGACAGGGCTCCGGGCAAACGGGTACTCTGGATGCCCAACGGTTTCGACCCCCGGTTAATGGTTCCGGAATCTCCCCAGGCCGGGAGAGCGGGATTCCACCTGGTGCATACCGGGCGTTTCGGGCTGTCCGACCCGGGATGTGACCCGTCCCTTCTGGTTCGGGCAATGGCAGAAATGTCTCCGGGTAAACCGCCTTTTTGCCTCCACCTGGTGGGGAAGCTGTCCCGGCGCGAGCGGCGGTTATTCCGTCCCCTGGAACGAAGCGGTCGGGCGCGGGTACACGGTTCGGTGCCGTTGGAGGTCAGCCGCGCCTGGCAGGTCCACGCGGACGGTTTGCTGCTGGCGGTTTCACCCGCCCGTCCCTCGGTGATTCCGGGAAAATTGCTGGAATACCTTCCCATGCGGGCTCCCATCCTGGCCCTGGCTCCGCCCGGCGCCGCGGCAGGCATCGTTTCTGAATGCGGCCGCGGCTGGGTGGCGGATCCGCGGGACCCCGGAGCAATAGAAACGGCATTGACAGAGATGATCAGTGGAAAAAAACCGCCGGGCAAAAGGGATGAAGCCGCAATCGCGCGCTTCGCGCATCCGGGGTTGGCGCGCGAGCTCGAAGCGTTTTTGAAGGGGATAGTAAATACGGGCAAGGGGTAAGGGGCAAGAATTCAGTCGAAAGTTAAAAGTCGAAAGACAGAAAGCAAAAAAGCGAATGTTCTGTCGCCTGTCTTCCCGTTACCTTTTTTAGCTACATTGATCTTCGTAGAAAGTTGAAGGTAGAACGCAGAAAAAAACTGTAGGAGAACTCAGGGAGAATATGTAGGAAGGTCCTTGGAAGATCTGTAGGCAGATCTCGGGAGCATCAGTAGGGGGGTGCAGAAATTTTTGCAGGGTTTTTGCTTTTCACTTTTCACTTGAACTCAACTCTTCAACTTTATCAGTCTTTTTCGTCAGTCGATACACGGAATAGTAGAGCGGGCCTTTCTGAAAAATAAACATGTGATAAAACGGCCGGGAAAAGAGGAATTCCGTCTTGGTTCCCGGGACGGCGCCTTCCGCGCGGCGTTGTTTGTAGTCGACATCTACGAAGTAGAAGGGAATTTGCGGATCCGCTTCTTTGATCTGCCGGGCCACGATTTGGGGAAAGGGTTCGTTGCGGTGAAAGATGCTCGAGTCAACCAGGCCGTTTAAATCAATGATCCGCCTTCGGGATTCAAAGGCGATGGCGCCGATATCCCAGAGGAATACGCGGGCGTTGCGTGACGTGTTTTGTTTCAGCCAGCGGCCGATGTAAAGGTTGACCCGCTTTTCCGATTGGATATAGTCCCGGGTGGCGGGATAAACCCAGATCGCGGCCTGGATGAGGCTGACCAGGATGGAAGCGGCGACCAGGCCCCGGCGCAGGCGGGGATATTGCCGCGTGGTTGCCAGAAAAAGCGCGACCGTCAGGGGAAAGAGTGGCACCAGATAGCGGGTGTGGACTTTGACTCCCTGGGCGGCGAACAGCAGGACCAGTATGAGGCAAAAAAAGAGCATGTCCCGCCAGGGCTTTTCCAGGCGTCGCGACACCGCCAGGGCCCACAAGGCCAGTACCAGGGCCGCGATGTCTACGGGTTGAAGCGTAAGCACGGTTTTCTCGAGCGCGTTCCAGGCCGCTTCCAGGGAAAAACCGGCCGCCTTGGCATGGGCGGTGTTGGGAAACCATTGCCCGAATATCAACCTGGCGGCGACGAACCAGGCCGCGGCCGGTAACACGCAAAGGAGTGCCCGGGCAGGTTGTTTCCGCCATGCCAGCAGTCCGGCCCCGGCCAGGGTCCATGCCAGAAGCTCGGGACGCAACAGGGGAAGAAGGCCCAGGGGCAGCCACAGCCAGGTTTTGTTTTCCGTCCATGCGTAAAGAAAGAGGACGGCACAGAGCAACGCGGCCGTGGTCTCCATGCCCGAGAGCGACCAGCGCCACACCCAGGGGTTGAGGAACATGAGCAGCAGGCCCATGATACCGGCGCTGAATCCGAAACGCCGGCTGGAGAACAGCCAGAAGATCCATGCGGCCGCGGCATAGAGCAGGAATGACAGCAGTTTGGGGAAAAAGTGGATATGGCCGGGCTGGAAGCCAAGTCCCAGCAGGCCCAGCCACAGGGGTGAAGTAAAGCCGTAGGAAGGTTCACCGGAGTTGAAAGCCGGCAGACCGGTCTGGTTGAGATTGCGTGCGTATTGCTGGTAGATATAGTAGTCGTCCGGGCAGAAAGACAAGTAGAGCAGCGAAGAAAAAACCAACACACACAGGAGCAGGGGCGGTGCCGTGCGGCGCCAGGAAAGGCTCATGAGCTGATTATTGCATTTCCGTATATAAAAAATCAAAGCCGCGATTGGACAGTTGTTTCCCCTGGCCTATAATGTAAAAGTCTGCATCTTATCCGGCAACCCCTGGAGGAGTTGATGGCTTTACGGGAAATCGCGGCTTCATCGCGAAAGTTATGCATCCTGCTCGTGCCGCTTCTCCTGGTGGTCAACCTTTTGCTCTATTCCGGCACGCTGGGTTTTGATTTCCTCAAGGACGACCACGTGCTGGTGGAAAACAACCCCAGAGTAAAAAGTGGAAAAGTATTTCTGGATACGTTGGGAAAGCGCTTTTTCGCGTTTCCCGATTTTGCTTTCCTGCATTACTGGCGTCCGCTTACGTTGCTGTCGTATCGGGTGGATTACCTCTTGTGGGGGGAAACCCCAAACGGCTTCCACCTGGCCAATGTGCTGATCAACGCGGCGGTCACGGTATTGGTGTTTCTCTTCTTCCTGGCCTGGGGTGGCCGGGCGGTTCCCGCTTTCCTGGTGGCCTTGTGGTTTTCCCTGTTCCCGTTGCACGCGGAGAACGTGGCCTGGATCTCCGGGCGCCCCGACCTGTTGGCCGCCCTGTTTGTGCTGGCGGCGGCTCTGGCGTTTCTGCGGTTTCTGGATGCGGGGGGGACAAAATTTCTGCTGTTCACGTTCCTGTTGTTTATGCCCGGTCTCCTGGTCAAGGAAAACCTGGTGGTTTTTCCCATCATTGCGTTGATCATGACCTTGATGCGGGGACGTTGGCGGCGGGGACGCCTGCCCCTGGCGGGCCTGGCCCTGGTGTCCGCCGTCTTCGCCTTAATGCACGCGATAATCTCGGGTTCCGGCGGCATGCTGGCGCGGGCGTCTTTTTCCCAGGTCCCGATCGTGTTTCAAGCCATCGGCGTGTACGCGCGCATGATCCTGGTTCCCATCTTTCCGGATCCCTATTTCACCATGGTCCAATTTGAGTCACGTCCGCTGGAGTGGGTGGTCTGGGCATTGCTGGTTTTGTTCATCCTGGCAATCGCGGTGTGGAAAAAAGACAGGTGGGTCTATACTCGGGGAGCCATGGGATTCCTGGTCCTGATGGTACCGGTATTGAACCCGGTGCTGGTGCCGTCTTATCCGCCGCTGGCCATGCGGTTTGTCTACCTGCCGGCTGTGATGGGCGGAGCCCTGCTGGTTGACCTGGGGATGCGCCTGGGACGCAAGTGGAAGCCCGTGTTGATGGCGGTCACCGTCCTGTCGGGAATTGCCTTGTACTGGGTCAATATGGTGTACCAGGACTATTTCCGCAATGACGAAGCGTTCTACGCACGCCTGATTTCCAACCATCCCTCGGACGGATCACTGTATCTGCCTTTGGCCCTGAAACGCGCCAATGAAAAACGATATCCGGAAGCGTTGAACCTGGTGCGCCGGGGGGTTGAGATCTCAAAAAACAGCCGCTGGATGGATGTCCGCGAGATGGCGGCTTTGCTCGAGGCCAATCTCTTATTGGTGACAGGCGAACCCGAAGCCGGGTTTCACCGCGCGCAACGAATTGAACGCGAAACCACTCAGGATGGCATGCGATTCAAGGCGCTGATGATCATGGCCAAGTACCACGAAATGCGCAAAGAATTTGCAGAAAGCCTTGCCGAACTGGACCGGGCGGAAAAACTGGGTAGCACGGCGGAGTTGTTTCTGCAACGTTGTCTGGTGCTGGCGCGGATGGGGC
>DSBM01000073.1 GCA_011049425.1 Candidatus Aminicenantes bacterium | reverse complement strand
GCCTTCCTGTCACCTGATACCTGATGTTTTTTCCCCTTCCGTGTGTTCCGTGGTTTTGTTGAAATTTCCGGTTCGTGGGCGACCGGCCGGTCGCCCCTACATCTTCCCTCTTCAACTTTTCAACTCTCCAACTTTCTTTTAATGGTCTGGTCGCGGCCGCTGCCCACGGATACGTAGTCCACCGGTACACCTACGGCTTCCTCGATCACCCGGATGTATTCCTGCGCCGCCGTCGGTAGAGCGCCGTAGTCGCGGACCACCGCCACCGAGCCATTCCAGCCGGGGAGTTCACGCACCAGCGGTTCGGCCTCCTCCAGGAACTCCACCGAGGGATCGAAGTCGTGGACCTCGCGCCCACCGCTGCGGTAAGCATGCACGAGAGGGATGGAATCCAAACCGTCGAGGACGTCCAATTTGGTGAGGAAGAGACTGTCCACTCCGTTGATCATCACCGCATACCGCAAAGCCACCAGGTCAAGCCATCCCACCCGCCTCGGCCTGCCGGTGGTGGCGCCAAATTCTCCGCCCTTTTCCCTCAGCCATTCGGCCTGAGAACCGGCCAGCTCCGACGGAAACGGGCCTTCGCCGACCCGGGTGGCATAGGCCTTGGCAATCCCGGTAATCCGGCCCAATGCTTGTACGGGCAAACCGGTGCCGGTAAATACGCCTCCCACCGTGGGATTGGATGAGGTGACAAAGGGATAGGTACCGTGGTGGATATCCAGCAAGGCTCCCTGTGCCCCTTCGAAAAGGATCGACTGACCCTCGCGGAAACGGCGGTTCAGCATCCAGGCGGTGTCGGTGATATGGGAGCGCAGGAACTTGCCGGCCTCCATGTAGGCGTCCATGTATTCCTCTATCTCTGTTCCTTCAGCTCCATATGCCTGCACCAAGCGGTTGTAGTATTCATTGAGAATGACTGCTTTGCGCCGGAATCGCGATGAATTCAGCAAATCTCCCACAAAGAGGGCCCGGCGGCCGGCCAGGTCCTCGTAGGCCGGCCCGATTCCCCGCCGCGTGGTGCCGATTTTATGGTAACGGGATTGTTCAAACACGATGTCCAGTTTCTGGTGAAAAGGCATGATCAGGGGTGCCCGATGACTGACCCAGAAATTTCCCGCGTCCACGCCCAGGGATTGCAGGTGGCGCAGTTCATCCACCAATTGCAGGGGATTGACCACCACGCCGTTTCCGATCACCGACGCGGTATGAGGGGAGAAAACACCGGATGGCAAGAGGTGCAGAATCACTTTTTGATCGCCGTAATAGACGGTATGGCCGGCATTGTGCCCACCCTGGTAGCGAACCACCACATCGAAATTTTTAGCCAGGTAATCGATGGCCTTGCCCTTGCCTTCATCACCCCATTGCAAACCCATGACCAGCAGGTTCATTTATGGTCTCCTCAAGCTCCGGAAAAATCGGCCCCCAATGGAAGCCGGCGGGGGTAAATTGTAACAGAGCCGCACAAACCATGCAAATTTTGATCCATGTGGAGGCTGGTCCGCCTGGCCGACAATCTGCTATAATGAACACTCCGGAAAAAAGGAGGGCGGATGATTGGGGCAAAACGCGTTTTCAGGCGGATATTGCTGGTTCTCTTGTTGGGATTTTTTACCGCCGCCCCATCCCGAACTTTCACTTTTCAAACCGGTGTGCCGGATCATGCCCCCGGAGAGATCCTGGTACGTTTTCAGGCCGGAGTTGATCCCGGCATAGTAACGCACGATCCCGACATCCGTGTGCTGCTGTGCGATGGCACCACCTGGCAACGCGTATCCCGCCTGCAAACAAACATCCAACTCCTCTGCATGGGCAATGTGGGTTTGCATCGGGAACAGGCGGTGTTGGCCGCCCTGCGGCGGTATCCCCGGGTAACGGCCGCCTCTTTGAATTATCGCCGCAGACCCGCCCGGGAACCCCGGGATCCCTTGTACAACAGGCAATGGAACCTCTCGAACCGCGGCGACAACGCGCCCCTGATTCCGGGTATCGCCGGTGCCGATATCGGCGCCGAAACCGTATGGAAAATTGTCACCGGGGATTCCGCGTTGACCGTAGCCGTAATGGATACGGGTATCGACTATGAACACCCCGACCTGACGGCCAACATGTGGCGCAATCCACTGGAAATTCCGGGAAATGGCATTGACGATGACGGCAATGGATATGTCGATGATTGGCTGGGCTATGATTTCGCCGCTGATGCCGATGGCGCAAATGATGCCGACCCCATGGACAAAGACGGCCATGGCACCCACGTGGCCGGCATCATCGCCGCCAGGGGCGACAATGCGCGGGGAATCGCGGGCATCAGCTGGCATACGCGCCTGCTGGCCGTCAAGACCGTACGTCCGGACGGCTATACGTACTCCAGCGACATTGTGGAAGCCCTGGAATACATTTGCCAATTGAAACGCTCCGGCGCGGCAAACATCGTGGCCTTGAACTGTTCATTCGGCGGCAGTGGATATTCCGAAGTTGAAGAACAGGCTTACCGGCAAGTCGCCCGAGAAGGAATTGTCATTCTGGCGGCGGCGGGAAACGGCGGTGACGATGACGTGGGCGACGACAACGACGAGCATCCCTTTTACCCCGCATCTTATGACGTCGCCGGCATTCTTTCCGTGGCCGCTACCACTGCTGATGACAAACTCGCCGATTTTTCGAATTACGGAGACCGAAGCGTGGACCTGGCCGCTCCGGGACACGGCGTTTTGTCAACGGTTCCACGGGAATGCGGTCGCCTGGCCCAGGTTGAGGCGGACTATGAGGCAATCCCGGCACTGGGCCTGGAGTACGCCGGCCCCACGCCGGGAATTACGGCCATGCTGGTTCCCTGCGGGCTCGGTTTGACCGCGATAGATTTTTCTTCCGAGGTAAACGGAGCCATAGCCCTGATAGAACGCGGAGAAACCACTTTTCAGGAGAAAGTCCGCCTGGCCGCCCTCGCCGGAGCGAGGGCGGCAATCATTTTCAACAACCTGGAGGGCAATTTCAGCGGGACTTTGCAAGTGGCGAAAGAATGGATCCCAGTTGTGTCCGTGTCACGAGAAAACGGCCGGAAATTGAGGACACAGGCATTTACTCCCGTCACGGTGATCAACAGGGTGGCGGATTACGACTACATGAGCGGCACGTCAATGGCGGCCCCTCACGCCGCCGGCGCGGTGGCATTGCTTGCATGCCTGTACGGCCCCGAGTCGGTATCCCGCCGCGTGGCCCGCCTGATGATGGCCTATACTCCCCTGGCCCACCTGTCTGATCGCATCGCCTGCGGCGGACGCCTGAACCTGGGGTGCCTGGCTTCACCGCCCGCGCTTGACGTCACGGCCAAGCGCCGGCGCAATGAATCCCTGCTTCAGACCGAGTATGTGGTTCACATCACCTGGCGCCGCGATCCAGCATCCCCGAATCGGGGTGTTTCCGGCTACCACGTGTTTCAAACCCACCCCAGATTCCAGATTGTCTCCACTCTGGGTTCAGAAGCATCGGAACTTCAGATTCGCCGGGTTTCCCGCGAGAACGAACTGGAATTCGGCGTAACCGCCCTGGATCTGCAAGGACATTGCGGTGCGGCCGCATTCGCCGTGGTTCAAGACGAGTGATTTTTTTGCCAATCCTGCGACATTGGCCTATAATGTTTCGGACAGGAGGCATGAGATGCAATTTCCCGACCTGATGGAACGCTTTATTGCTTACGTGCGCATCAACACCCAATCCAGTGAGGAATCCAGCGATTTTCCCTCAACTCCCCACCAAATCAACCTTTCGCGCCGACTGCAAAATGAACTTAAAGATATGGGGTTAATCGACGCAACTTTCAACCAATGGGGATATGTTCTCGCAACACTGCCGTCCAACCAAAACGGAAACGGTCCGACCATTGCCCTGATCGCCCACGTCGACACATCCCCCGACGTCTCCGGTGAAAACGTCAACCCCCGCATTCACCCCGATTACAACGGTGAAGATATTGACCTTTCCGGCGACGGCCGCTGGATTCTAAAAGTGAGCGAAAATCCTCACTTGGCGAAACAAAAAGGCAAAACCCTCATTACCACGGATGGAACAACCTTGCTGGGAGCGGATGACAAGGCCGGCATCGCTGAAATCATGGCCGCCTTGCAATACCTGATCAACCACCCCGAAATCCCGCGCCCGCGCATCCGCGTGATATTTACGCCGGACGAAGAAACCGGCCGGGGTACGGAGCATATCACCCTGGAGGAGATCGATGCCGATTTCGGCTACACGGTGGACGGCGAAAAACTGGGTGAAGTAGAGGATGAAACCTTCTGCGCCGACTCGGTTCATCTAAAGATAACGGGCGTCAATGTGCATCCCGGCTATGCCAAGGGCAAACTGCTCAACGCCATCAAGTTGGCGGCCGAGATCATCGATTCCCTGCCCAAGGACCGCCTGTCACCTGAAACCACGGAAAAACGTGAAGGCTACCTTCACCCCCACTCCATTGAAGGCGGAAGTGAACAGGTTACCCTGAAATTTCTGGTTCGGGATTTTTCTGAAGAGGGATTGCATGACCATGAGGCGAAATTGCATCAACTGGTGGACCAGGTGGTGCAGCGCCATCCGGGTGCCGGTGTCGATTTTGAATTTATTGAATCGTACCGCAACATGAAAACCGTTCTCGACAACCATCCACAAGTATTGGCCAAAGCCCTTGAGGCGGTAAAAATGGCCGGCCTGGAGCCGATACACAATATGATCCGCGGCGGCACCGACGGGGCCAGGTTGAGTTTCATGGGACTGCCCACCCCCAACCTGTTTACCGGAGGCTCGAACTTTCACTCCCGCTACGAATGGATTGCCGTGGAAGACATGCAAGCCGCCGCAAGGGTGATCGTTCATCTCATAAGTCTGTGGGGACACGAGTGGAAAACAGCTTGACTGCTCTTCTGAGAGGCCGAATCAATATGCGGCGGACATGGCGGTATTTCCTCCTGGCATGGGCTTTGTTGCTCTATCCGGGCTGCGGCCCGGACTCTCCGCAGCCGGCTCCTTTGGTAACCAACCGCATTAACTCCGAAGCTGAATTGTCCGTCTGTTTTCAAAACCACAATTTCAACTCGTTTATCCCTTCTGAGCTGCATTTCTACAACGAAGCCCAGGCGCTGGAATTGGTGTTCAACACCCTGGTGAAAGCCGACCACGCAGGGCACCTTTCTCCCGACCTGGCCGCCTCCTGGGAGATCTCCAACAACCGCCTGGAATACACCTTCCATCTTCGTCCCGAGGCCCGCTTTTCCAACGGTTCTCCCCTTTCCAGCAAGGACGTGATCTTTACATTGGAACAACTGATCCGCCGCTGGGGTAACGAAAATGAATTCAGCTGTATCGCCGGCGCCACTGATTTCGCTCAAGGCAAAAGCCATGTCGTCAGCGGCCTGGAGGCCGTAAACAATCACTGCCTGCGCATTCACCTGGTGCGCCCTTTCAACATCTTTCTCCACCTCCTTGCGTCCAAAGCCACATCGATCATTCCCGTGAATTACGCCGGAAAATCGTTGGATGAATTCCGCCGCCAACCGGTTGGTACCGGACCGTTCCACCTTGAGAAAGAGCTGGAGAAGGTGAACGTCAAACACCAGCCCTTTTCTAAACTGAGCTTTCATCGCCGGGATGACTACTTTGCCGGACCGCCTTCACTGAAACGGGTACACATCTTTCTCCCGCAGGATACTCCCCGCGCCAACACCCTCTACTTTTTCGATGTTTTCCTTCCTCCTGAAGGATTTGCCGTTTCCACATTTCCTCGCCAAAGCCACCGCATCATATCCACTGCGCCGGATGTGCAGGTGTTCCTGACCCTGAACCCCTCCCCGACCAACCCGGATGCCCTGTCGCGTGAATGGCGCCATATCATGCAGTTTGGCATTGATCGCCAACAATTGATCGCCGACCTGGGTTTGGAGCGTTCCGTGCTTCCCGCCTATACCATCATGCCGGTCAGCCTGTTCGGCCACAATCGCTATTTCCGTTTAAACCCGGAAAGGGCTTCTCGCGCCCGGCGGCAACTGCCGCCAACCGCACGGCGAGTTGTGAATGTAACCATTTATCCACGCCATGTGAGCCTGATCAACGCCCTGAACAAACAAATGGCTCCTTTCGGGCTCCGCCTGGAGAGCGATATCATACCCCTTGAGCCATATTACGCCGGCATGAGAGATCCGCAGCGACAGGCCATGATCGTACGCGGTGTTGCGGATTATCCCCATGCCTACAATTTCCTATACCAGTTGTACTCCGGCAACGGGCTGCTCAACTACTTTAACCACGCCAACCCCCGCATCCGTGAAGCAATCGAACGATTGCCGCTCGGCAACATCCGTCTTCAGGCGCAGTTGCTCGAACAGCTTGCGGATCTCTGCGCCGAGGACGCCTGGTATATCCCGCTTTACTTTGTTTCCGACAGTTTTGTACTGAAGTTCCATGTCAACCCCCTGGGATTCAAGTTCGGGGGCATCATCGACTTTCATAGCATTGAGGTAAACCATGAATCCTTCCATGGAAGCGATTAGGCAGTCCATTCTGGTGGGGCAACCCCTGATCCAGATCCTCTCATACGAAGAGAAACGGGTGGAAGGCTTCCTGCTCCGCATGGCGGAACAGGTACACAAAGCCCCCGCTCTCGCCCATTGGGATATCAACCATGGACTGGTGAAAGAAAACCATTCCGTCCCGGAAAGCCGGGACCCCGTTATCGCCATAGATGCGGTAATCAATGACCCTGAACCCGGATTCACCGTGTTCCGCGACCTGGGGCCGGAAATGCGCAGATCCGGGCGGGTCGTACGCAAATTGCGTGATGCCTACAAAATCCTCAAAGGCAAACGCAAAATCATTTTTCTTCTCTCATCAGATGAGTATTTTCCCCAGGACCTGAAAAAAGAGATCGACATCTTCCCGTTTCCCCTGCCCGGCATTGACGAACTGGGAGCACTTTTTGAGAGGTTCCTCGAGAGCATGCGGCGGTCCGGGCGTCAAATCCAATTAAACGAAGCCGAACGCCGCGACTTTGTAATCGCCGCCCAGGGCCTGACCCTTGACGAGGCCTACAAAGCCTATATGAAAGCCTTTCACAACCAGCCGCTTATCACCGCCGGCCTGGTCAAGGGCATCCACGAAGAAAAAAAGCAACTGATCATGAAGGAAAACGTGCTGGAGTATTTTACTCAGCGGTTTACCCTGGATGACCTGGGTGGGTTGGATAATTTGAAAGACTGGCTGCAGAAGCGCCGTCGCGCCTTTACGGACGCGGCACGCGAGTTCGGATTAGAGAAACCCCGGGGATTCTTGTGCATGGGGGTTTCCGGTTGCGGAAAAAGCCTTTCCGCCAAGGTCACCGCCTCCTTATGGAAGCTGCCCCTTTTCCGCCTGGACATGAACCTGGTGTATTCGGGCATGGCCGGCTCACCCGAACTGGTATTCTCACGGGCCCTGCAGACCATGGATTCCGTGGCGCCGGCGGTACTGTGGATCGACGAAATTGAAAGCGGCATTTCCGACAAGCAGGGAGACAGTTCTTCTTCCCGCATCCTGGGTTATTTTTTGACCTGGATGCAGGAGCACACATCAGAGATCTTCGTGGCCGCCACCGCCAACCGCATCGACCTGTTGCCCGCGGAACTGTTGCGCCGCGGCCGCTTTGACCAGATTTTTTTTATCGACTTGCCCACGCGCCGGGAACGGGAAGAGATTTTTTCCATTCACCTCAAGGCCAAGGGAAACGATGTGTCCCACTTCAACGTACCGCAATTGGCCCAGATCACCAAGGGCTGGTCCGGCAGCGAAATCGAGCAGGTCATCATCTCCGCCATGTACGAGGCCTTTAACGAGAACCGCCCCTTGAGTGAAGACGACCTGCTGGTTATTTTCGGTAACAGCGTGCCCCTGGCCACCACCATGGAAGAGCAGATCAAAAAGATCCGTTCCTGGGCGCACAACCGCGCGGTCAGGGCTTCAAAAGACGTAGAGTACTGACCCAAGCGGATTTTCGGCGCCGGAACTCCGAGATTCACACCGCCCCGGAAACCACGCGACTCGACTTGCCATCGGCAACGAGCTGGTGTACAGTTGCGAAACGGAGGCCCCATGAGCGATCAACCCACACGCCTGTTATGGAAACCCGGCGCCATGCTCTATCCGGTTCCCGCCGTGCTGATCAGTTGCGGTGATTTTGACGGTCACATGAACCTGGTCACGGTTGCATGGACGGGTACGGTGTGCAGCGACCCGCCCATGTGTTCCATTTCCCTGCGCCCGGAACGCTTTTCCTACAACCTCATCCGTGAAAGCGGGGAGTTTACCGTGAACCTGACCACCGCCGCTATGGCCAGGGCTGTTGATTGGTGCGGCGTGAAAAGCGGCCGCGAAGTGGATAAATTCAAGGAAATGCAACTGACACCCCTGCGGGCCTCGCAGATCCGTGCCCCCCTGGTGGCGGAGTCACCAATCAACCTGGAGTGCCGGGTTACCGAGGTTCGCGAACTCGGCAGCCACCACCTCTTTCTTGCCGAAGTCCTGGCCGTTCAGGCCGATCCCGCCTTTCACCGCGGAAACACCGGCTACTTCGACCTGGCCGCCGCCGCCCCCATCTGCTACTGCCACGGTCATTACCACCGCATGGGCAAGCACATCGGCAAGTTCGGCTTCTCCGTGAAAAAGAAACCCCGCAAGAGCCGGCGCTAAAACCCCCCGGCTGTTTTCGAGTATCATGCAAAAGCAGCGGATGATTTCGAGAAGCCGGCGATTTTTGCTGGTCACTTCAGGCGCAATTTTCGTGGGACTTGGAGTGGCGGGGATTTTCCTGCCGTTGCTGCCCACCACGCCTTTTCTGCTCCTGGCCGCGGCCTGCTACGCGAAAAGTTCGCCCCATCGCCTGCAGCGATTGCTGCGCAACCGCTGGTTCGGCCGCTACCTGCATGATTACCGCGACGGTCGGGGCATCCCGGCCTGGGTGAAAGTGTGGACATTAACCTTGTTGTGGACCACCATTGCGCTGTCAGCGATCTTCGCCACCAGACTCTTATGGGTACGCATCCTGCTTGGGGCAGTTGCGTTGGGGATCACCCTGCACATTTTGCTACTGCCGTCGGCAAAACAGAAAAGTTAAAGAGTTGTAGAGTTTAAGAGTTGAAAAGTTGAAGAGTTGAAAAGTTTGGTTCTATTACGTTTTGTGTGGGCAAGCCCGAATTGATGATTGGCGAGGGGTTGTGGAGAGGAGTACCCGCAGGGCATAAAGCATAAGCGAACGCAAACGGCAGGTTCCGGGGCCCCATGGGCTGAGGCAGGACGGCCGAAGGTAAAATGATGCCCCGGATTACATCCCAAACAACCACCGGGG
>DSBM01000072.1 GCA_011049425.1 Candidatus Aminicenantes bacterium | reverse complement strand
GGACCATTTTTTGCAGATCCTGGTAGAACCTGATGGCATCAACTTCTCTTTCTACAGCGAAATCAATTATTTCACTGAATATCTTGCGGTCCATTTCCACCTCCTGTCAATTATGCGGTTATGCATGGGTAGAAGGAAAATCCCAACACCCAGGCTGTATTATACGGAATGAATCCGCAAGAAGCAATGGCGGCTGAATTCAGCCTGTGGTTGACTTTTGGGGAGAGACCCGATACCATTGGATGAGTTTTCCCTGAGGCGGACAATCGGCATGGACAAACTGCCTGAAATCCCCGGCTATCATCTTCAATACCGTTTGGGTGAGGGGGGCATGGCCAAGGTGTACTTCGGCATGCAGACCCGTCTCAAGCGCAGGGTGGCCGTCAAGGTGATGGAGAGCTTCCTGCTCAAAGATGAGAACTTTTCGCGGCGTTTCCTCAAGGAGGCCGAAACCGCGGCCAATCTGAATCATCCCAACATTGTGACCATTTACGACGTGGGCCAGGCTGGGGAAAACTACTACATGGTCATGGAATTCCTGGATGGAACCTTGAAGGAGCGGATCCGGCAGACCCGCAAGGAAAAAGGGAAAGGCCTGGACCCGGAAGAAGCCATGCGGGTGCTGGAGTCCATGGCCCAGGCCCTGGAATATGCCCACAGCCAGGGATACATTCACCGGGACATCAAACCCGACAACATCATGTTCCGCAACAGCGAGACCCCGGTACTGGTGGACTTCGGAATCGCCAAGGCCATCGGCACCACCACCAAGCTTACCAAGACCGGGATGTCGATTGGTACCCCGCATTACATGAGCCCGGAACAGATCCGCGGCCTGGAAGTGGACGGACGTGCCGACCTGTACAGCCTGGGAGTACTCTTCTACGAGATGCTGACGGGGGATGTGCCCTACAAGGCCACGGACTATATAGCCGTGGTGATGAAGCATCTCAATGATCCGGTACCGTCTCTGCCCCCGGACCTGGCCCGTTTTCAGCCCCTGTTGGAACGGATGATGGCCAAAGACAATGAACAGCGCTTCCAGGATGGCCGCCGGTTGCTTCAGGCATTGCGGGAGTTGAAATCAGGACCGGCCGGCGAACAATCCGCCGCCGTCGAACCGACCCTGATTGCGCCTGTTCCGGAAAAACCCGGCGATGCAGACGATCTTTCCGGCCGGAAAAGACCGTTAACAAAGCGCAGCGGATTCAGAAAAGCCGCCGCGACTGTGGCGGTACTGCTTGCACTGGCTACCACCGCCCTGCTGGTTGTCCTGCAGCCCTGGAAAGCCGAAACACCCACGCAATCGCCGATAGCAGGGCCGACGGAATTGCGCGGAGATCTTCCTGAAGGGAATAGCGGCGATACCGACGGGCGCAGCACTCCCGCGGAGGAAGCGGTTGCCGTTCCCGCAGGCGACCAGGCGCCGGAACAAACGGCACCCGGGTCTACTCACGAGACCGGAATTGTGGACAAAAACTCCAGTGATTCATCTCAGTCCGCAAAGAAACCGGCGGAGGAAGTCGTTACCCGGAAGAGTCCGGAAGCCGATGCGGTTCCGGTTACAAAGCCGCCCGTCCGGGAGGCGGAAAAAGCCTCAAGGCAAAGCGAAACAGGTCAGGATTCAACACCCGAGGAAAAACCCCGGCCCGTTCCGTTGCAAAAGCAGGCGGATGCACGCCCGCCTGCTGTGGTTGCCAAACCGGAAACGGTCAAGATTATCCAGGTTGCAACCAACCTGGTCAAGGAATTCAGCGGGCAATTGGATCGCATCGTTGTCAATCAACTGCCCCGCAAGATCAAGGTTGTCGGCAATATGACCCTGGAGCTGAACGTGGAGGCGGACGGCGCGGTGCGCGTGGTTAAGGCGGTTGACGCCAATATCGTGGTCACTCCCAGTGAGCGTACGCTGATGGTGCGGCGCTTGATTCTGGAAAAACTCAATTCCATGCATTTGCCCCCTCCAAGAGACAGAGACGGTCGTTCCGTACGCGTGGAAGACTGGCGCTTGTCCTATGCGGTGGGCACTTATGAAGGCCGAATTATTCTCAAGAGGAGGTTTTAACATGCTTGGTGGCAAATCGTTGCGAATTGCGGGTATGGTTGCATTGATTCTGTTTTCCTGGTTTACGCTCACCGCGGACCTGGCCTGGGCCGGTCAGCAGGATGAAGGAGATGAGCTCCTGGAGGCGCGCCGCCTGTACCAGCAGGGTGACTACGAGGGATCGATCAATGTTCTGGACAATTTTATTTCCAAGTTGAAAGCCATCGTGGCCCAGAAAAAGAACGTGGCGGAGGCATTCTACCTGCTGGCCAAGGTCTATTACACCGTGGGCGAAGACCAGAAGGTGGACGAGAATCTGCGCAAGGTTTTTGAAACCTATCCCGCCTTTGACAACCGGGAAGTGGACGTGGAGTTCGCGCAACGGGTGCAAAAAGCCCGCGAAAAGGCCAAGGCCGCCATGATGGAAGCTGAAGCGCCGACCGAAGAGGCCGTGGCCACGGAACCCGAACCCGCGCCCTCGCCGCCGGACAACGGTGTAATCGTGGCCCCGGCCAAAAAAAAGAAAAAGAAATTCCCCGTGCTGCTGCTGGTGGGCGGCGTGGCCCTGGTGGCCCTGCTGGCGGTTTTGCTGAGCGGGGGATCGAGTAAGGACGACGAGCCCAAGAAAGGAACCATTACCCGGGTCAAGGTGCGAGTAACCATCGTGTTCGCGGGGCAGAACCTGGTGACCAGCCACAAGGTTTTTGTAAACAATGACCAGCTTTTCTCTAAGATCCTGCGTTTCACGGATCATTACGATCCCGATGCGACCTGGGAGACCCTGCAGAAAAAAGAGGTCACGTTATTTCTGGAAGGTGGTTTGGGCGATTACGAAATCCGCCAGGAGGTGGGACCTGCCTGGGCTAAAGTGTATCCGCGGGAAGATGACTACAACATAGGGTTCTCGCATTACAAGTTCGAGGTGGTGGAATACGACTACACGGGCGGTCGCGACCCCGGCGATCCCAAGCTGTCGAAAAAAGAGATGGATTTTACGACCAACCCGGATGACAATGATCCCGCCAGTTACTGGTATCGGATCGAGTCGCAGGTGTTGCGAATCCTGGCGCCTGCGGCCACGGTTTCGCAGATGGATTCGCCTCAAGCGTTCCTCGAAGACGAACTGAAAGGCAAAAAGCACTGATTTCATAACAAAAAGCGCCTCTGTCTGCCCCGGGTCCGCGTGACCCGGGGCGACGGCCGCGGTTTGAAAAGAGTCCTATGGCAATCAGGTCCGACTCCTGGATTAAAAAAAACGGTTCTTTTCCATTTTGTGTGGGTTTGCACGTCACTCTGGTTTAAAAAGGGAAAGGCTTTTGAAGAGTACCCTTTCGGGCACAAGTACCCAGAGGGCATAAATCACCGCTCACCACTTCGGTGTTCTTCGACGGCTTAAGATGGCCATGGTGGATGTTCGGGATGTTTCCGAGGCCATCTTTCGTCTTCGGGGAGTACCCCTCAGCCGACCATTCCGTCTCAGACCATGGGTCCCCGGAACCTACGTT
>DSBM01000071.1 GCA_011049425.1 Candidatus Aminicenantes bacterium | reverse complement strand
TCAACTTTTCAACTCTATACGGTACAACTCGGTTGCGGCCGTCCCGCTTCGCCTCGTAGAGACGTGAATCCGCCACAGATATCAGTTCATCCATGTCTGCGGATTCCGCGTTCACAACACCGATACTGCAGGTGACGTGAAAAGATGCTTCGTCGCGGCCGGAGAAAACGTGGTTTTCCACCGACTCCCTGATCCGTTCCGCGATAATGATACCGCCTTCCAGATCCGTTTCCGGCAGCACTACGCAGAATTCCTCACCACCGTATCGTCCCGCGTGGTCGATCTCTCTCAGGTTTTGCCCAACCAGTCCGGCAAAGTCCCGCAACACCGCGTCGCCGGCCTGGTGGCCCCGGGTATCGTTGATCTGCTTGAAATAATCCAGATCGATCATCAAAAGCGTCAACGGCGTGTCGTAGCGTTCAGCCCGTTTCAGCTCATATTCCAGCTTCGCCATCAGGTGTTGGCGGTTGGCCAGTCCGGTGAGGCTGTCCGAGGTGGCCAGGCGTTCAAGCTCTTTTTGGGCCCGGACTTTTTCGGTGATATCCTGGACAATGGTGTCGAAATAAACGAGTTTCCCCTCTTTATCAAATTTGCCCCTGGCATCAAATGACCCGATGAACTCGCCGCCGTCCTTGCGCTTCAAGTGCACGGTGTAGCCCAGTACGGCGCCTTCCTCGCGCAGCCGCCGAATCAGGTTGTCCCTTTCCCTGACGTCGGCCCACACATCCTCCAATTCCGCCATCTGCAGTTGCGAGAAAGAGTCATAGCCCGTCATGCGCAGAAGCGTATCGTTGACGGTCTCCAGGTCTCCGTCGCGGTTGGCGCGATAGATGCCCACGGGCAGATTCTGCTGCAATTGACAGAAACGCTGTTCGCTTTCCTGAAGGGCCTCTTCCAGACGTGTTTCTTCGAAATGACTGTGGAATTCCAGCAGAAATAAATTCTCCCCGCCTGGCTCTCCGGGTAACTGTGTCAAGGTGGCCGGCTGGTTCCGGCCCGTGCCGGGGTCAATAATTAAGAAGCGTGCATGCTCCTGCTCCGCGGAAACCTGGAACGTCCGCCGCATCTTCAGGATTTCCAGAATGGATTGGGGCAACCGGGAGCCCGGGATCATGCGTTGAAAACCGCTGTTGCTTAGGTGGATGCGCCCGTCTCGATCCACAACCGCCGCTGCCCGGACGGAACGTTCAAATACCCGCCGAAAAATATTCTTCTTTCCTATATCAGACATTTCCCCGCGCCACCCACATGATAGGGTCCCTCCCCCTCACCTGTCAACAACCCTTGTACGGACTCCGGATTCACTGCAGCACTTCGCGGATGCTCTGGGCGAATTGTTTCAGTTTAAATGGCTTCTGAATGAAACCGTTGCAACCACATTTCAATATTTCACGGGCTTTTCCGTTGATGCTGTAACCGCTGGAAAGCAGGACTTTAACTTCCGGATTGACCTTTCTGAGGCGGTTGAACGCTTCTTCTCCGGACATCCCGGGCATGATCATATCCAGAATGACAAGGTCAATTTCCTCTTTCTGATTCTCATAAAATGCCAGGGCATCCCGGACATCGAGGAACGCGTAGACCTTGTAGCCGAGGGACTCAGCCATGCTGCGGCTCACGTCCAGAACCACACTTTCATCGTCCACGATCAGGATTGTCTCATTGCCCTCTTCCGCTGCCCGGGTTTCCCGGTTTTCAGCAGCCACCTTTTTTTCGGAAGCGGGTATGAGGATTAAAAAAACCGCACCTTGGCCGGGTTCGCTGAACACTTCGATTCCGCCTTTGTGCCCCCTGATGATGCCATAGACCATGGCCAGGCCCAATCCGGCTCCCCTTCCCATTTCCCTGGTTGTAAAAAACGGGTCAAAGATACGTTCCTTTGTCCGCGCATCCATGCCAACGCCGGAATCGGCAACCGTAACTTTTACATATCGGCCCGAAGTAATGCCGTATTTGGATGCCTGCTCATCGCTGACCCAGGCATTTTCCGTTTTCAGAAAGAGTTCACCGCCGTCAGGCATGGCATGCCAGGCATTCAAATACAGATTCATCAGAACCTGTTCCATCTGGCCGCGATCCACCTCCACGGTCCACAGATCCGCTTCATATTGCTGGTTGATCGTGATCTCTTTTCTGGTTCTGCCGAAGATCGCCGCGGTTTTGCCGAGGATATCGCTGATGTCGACAGGTTTGACTTCATATTGCCCGCCACGCGCGAAACCCAGCAACTGCCGGGTCAGGGCCGAGCCGCTCTGGACCTGCTCCTCAATCCTGCTGATCCATTTGTAATAATGATGAGATGGATCAATATCCTTCAGGATCAGGGACGCATAGCCCTGAATCCCCATGAGCAGGTTGTTGAAATCATGAGCGATTCCGCCCGCGAGTGTGCCGATTGATTCCATCTTCTGCGCCTGGCGAAGTTGCCTTTCGACCCTTTTTTGTTCGGTGAGATCTTCGAATGTGGTCAAAAACTCACCGGAAACCAGCAGCGATGAAATCAGGCTGAATATCCTTTTCTTTCCGTCCTTGCAGATCATCGTGAAAACCCTGGGCTTCTTTTCCCCGGGCAACGCATCTTTGAAATCCTCCACCCATTTTGATATGACCAGGCGCCTGTAATCCTTGTCCGGGAAAGCCTTGCGAAACCATTCCCGGCCATTCGGGACATCAGTCATGTCGTAACCGGTCAGTTCCGTAAATTTGCTGTTGATATAGATATATTCGCCCTGTTCCGTGGACAACACCATGCCGAAGGGCGCATTGTCCGCAAGGGTTCTGAATCTCTCTCTTTCACTCAAGATCTCTTGCTCAAATCTCTTTCTGTCCGTAATATCCCGCACAATCGCCTGGATAAAATCCTCTCCCACAGCACCCAGGGCGTTCAGGCTGACCTCCACATCAAAGAGGGTGCCATCAAACCGACTGTGTTGCCATTCAAAACATTGGGCTTCTCCCCGCATTGCCGCTTCAATCATCTCACGGGCTTTTTCTTTCGAGAGCCTCCCATCCGGCTGGGTACTGGGCGAAAATTTATATGGCGGCTGCCCGATGATCTGTTCCCGGGTGCAAGCGAACATTTCCAGGGTTTTCCGGTTGCAGTCAATAAAGGTGTCCCTATTCATCAGGAAAATCGCGTCATTCGCGTTTTCAAAAATCGTGCGGAATTTGGTCTCGCTTTCAAGCAAAGCCTTTTGGGTTTTTCTGCGTTCCCCGATATCATGAACGAAATTCAAGGAAGCCGGTTTGCCCTCCCAGTCGATTAAGACAGCATGCAACTCCGCCCAGATATACCAGCCTTTTTTGTGCAGAATCCGAAAAGCGTATACCTGGGGTGCTTCTTTTCCCTCCATTCTCTGCAGGTGGCGCCCCAGAACCAATTGCCGGTCATCCGGGTGGACAAACTCAACAAACGGCTTGGACTGCAGCTCCCGCGGGGAATAGCCGGTCAAAAAAGCCGCCATGGGATTGACAAAAACCAGGTTGCCATCCTGAGCCACCAGGATGGCGTGCATGGCTTTTGTCACGAGCAGGCGGTATTGTCCCTCGCTTTCCTCCAAGGCGGCCCTGGACTCTTTCTCTCTTTTCAACTCTTCCCGGAGATTCCTGATTCTCTCTTCCAGTTCCTGACAGGTCGGCTTTTTGGGCATGGGGTTTGTGACTTGATTTTACAAAGATTTAGCTAAATAAACAAACTTGGAGTCATCCACCCTTTTTTCTTGACATTTCATATTACGGGTGCTTACAATCATTCTCCGGGGGGTTTGAATTTGTTCCGTATCCATTCGCTAGGCCGTTCTGCCCGGACCGGCAAGAAGTCTCAATTCCGGCTGTATGCCGTTGGTCTCCTCCTCAGCGTGATTTGCGCCTGTGGCCGGGATGCGCCCGCGCCCCCAGGAACGGGGGAAGTTTCCGGCCCGGATATGGAGAGACATGACCCGCCTTGGCCGGCACAACAGCAACCGGATGGTTCACCCACCGTCCCGCAGGCGGAAGGATCGCGGCTGCTCACGGCGGTCCGGGAAGGCGACATTGAAACATTCCAGGCTCTGTTGGCTCAAGGTACTCCCGTTTCGGCCGTGGATCCGACCGGTCGCTCGGCGCTGCACTGGGCAGCTCTGAAAGGCCGGAGTGAATTCGCAAAAACCCTGGTAGAGTCCGGGGCGGACCTGGAAAAGACGGATAGAGACGGGCGGACTCCATTGCATCTGGCTGCGCGCGCGGACGCCGGATCGGTGATCCAGTCACTATTGAACGCCGGAGCGGTAGCGGATGTCCGCGATAACCACGGTTACCTGCCCGTTGAACTGGCATCGGCCTACGGACTGGAGAGCGAATCCCACGCACTTCTCGAGGAAGCCATGGTGCGCCTCCAGGAAGAGCCCGGGAGGAGCGCTGTCCGGGATGTGGTGCACCGATACATCGAAGCCCTGAAGGCAGGGGACGCGAAAACGCTTCATGCCTTGAGCGTGCCGGGAACCCCCGAGC
>DSBM01000070.1 GCA_011049425.1 Candidatus Aminicenantes bacterium | reverse complement strand
CATTTTCTGGAACAGGTACGGAACAATTATCTGCGACTTAAAGGCGATCACATCCACGTTGTGGACGGCGCCGGAGACAGGGAAACGGTCTACAAGACTGTATACGACCTGGTGATCCGGGCGATCCGGTTTTAGGCCATGATCCCGCACATACAGAGTTGCCAAAAGGGCTCTCTCGCGTTTCGTGTGGGCACGCACACATTGGTGATTGGTGAGAAGTTATGCGGGGATTAGTGCCCGTAGGGCATAAATACCCGTAGGGCATAATGCATAAGCGAACGCAAGCGTAGGTTCGGGGGGACCCATGGTCTGAGACAGGATGGTCGGCTGAGGGGTACTCCCCGAAGACGAAAGGTGGCCGCGGTTACATCCCAGACATCCACCGTGGTCATCTTAATACGCCGAAAACCGCGATGGGTCTGAACCGAAGTGGTGAGAGCGGTGATTTATGCCCGAGAGGGTAATTTCCTGCAGCCTTTCCCTTTTTTCAAATTAGAATAACTTCCAAAACCCACACAATGTGAAAGAGAACCATTCAACAAACCGCGTTACAGGGTGAACTCACAACCGGCCAGAACGGCGAAAGGCTTGGCCCCTGCACTCCACGGTTCTTTTTCACGTTGATTTTCCAGTATAGCGGTAAAATAAAACCGGGCCTCAGGAACAAAGCGATATGTGACTTGAACCACACCCCTTCTGTTTAAACAATCATGCAGATTATTACCGATTTGCTGGGGATGATACTGCCCGTAATTCATGTCGATCAGCCAATCTTTTGGCTGGTAATTGATGCCGCCGTACCATCCTTTGCCTTTGAGGGGAGTTTTGTACGCAAAATAGATATCACGGTAATACAGGCTTCGCGGCCAGAAAATCTCGTCTGCGTCAAAGGGCCGGTGAAATCCATATCGATCCCATATCCATTCACCAAAAAGGCGCAATTTGCCGAATCGAACCATGAAGTCCAGATCGGTGTGTTCGTTGTACTGCTTCTGCCATTCCGATCCCGTTCCATCATGGATTTTGTGTGATGCGCCGATACGCCAGTTGCCGCCACGAAAACCCACCCGGAAAACCCCCGCCTTTCCTGAATTGGTATCCCGGTTTTTGCCCCCGTTTGTGGCCGCGATATCCACTTCCAGGAAGCGGTTACGCCAATAGAGAAAAATCCCTGTCTCCCGCCACAGGATGGCTTCAGCGCGGATAAACGGCGCACCGAAATTCAAATCATTTGCTTGGGATTGAAAACAGATACGGCCAAACGGCGTCATGGCTTTGCCGATGGTGACGCGGAATTTTCCGATATCAAACCGCAGGTTCATTTTCGACATCACCACAGGTTCCACTGCGAAATTGGCCAGGTAATCATCCCTGAATTCATCCGTTAGAATGTTCTTGCCGAAAGGCTGGTTTAAAAAGAACTCCGCTTCAACGCTCAGGGAACTCCACTTGTTCTGCTTGCGCAGCCTGGCCCCCAGAGCCGCTTCCGCGCCAAAGGAAAACTCCACGCCGCTCCAGTATATCCGCTGGTCATTCAGGGCGTAAGCCCTGAAATCCAATTCCAGGTCCAGGGTAGTTTGTGAAGGCAGGGTGATGGTATCCATGCCGTAGAAATATCCTCCGCTCAACACCAGGTAAAGCAGAATGATAAACCCAAACAAAGGTTTTCGCGTCGCAAATTGTCCACACATGGTCTGCTCCAGTTCCTGATTTAAAATATCAGTGATATCCCCCACATCAAGTGGTGGGTGTCAAACGCCATGGATAAATCACCGCTACCGTCGTGAAAGTGCATATCGTGCAGGTGAGAATAGGAAAACTTGTATTCCAGGTAGGCTCCCAAATACGGGCTGAATTTGAAGCGCATGCCGATTCCGGCGGAGAAATTGAAATTTCGCCAACCAGCCTGATACGCGTATTCACTCCATTGCGGAAAATCCTGGGCCAACTTTAATTCCAGGTGGGGAAAAGCCGGCCCGAATCCCGTCGCCACGAAAGGTTGCCAGCGCCCATCCGGGATTGACGCGGTTTGTGCCAACATCCACCTGTAAGTCACCACCAGGTTGAGGTGGTTTACCCCATGTGACACACTCAGGTAATCAATGAAATCGCTTGCCGGTTGAGATTGATCAAAGGATTTTCCCTGAAAGGTGCCGGAAATTCGCACCTGTTGGCGCGGGTCGTTTAAAAAGAGTTTATGGTGGGTGAATTCTATTCCCAGGCCGATATGGGGGTTGCGGCGAAAAAAGTGCATCAAGCGATAACCGTAATAGGGCTCCGTGAACGCCTTCAGGGCATCGCTGAAACGCAATTGAATCAGCGGACGCAAAAACGCATTGGGAATGATGGAATTGTCGGGAAAAAAGGAATCATCACTGAAACGCACGCCATGAAAACGCAGGAGATGGTCGTCCCAATCCAGGCAGATATCCGAGCGCGTGGGAAAAGATTTTCCCCGATTGTATTCAACGTAATTCAAGGTCATTTTCTGGACTGCCTGCTGACCCGCGCAACCGCTCAGCGCCAGGGCGATCCAGATGAGTGAGGCGGCAAAGGCCGATGATATTGAGCGCATCCGATATTTTACGGATTACTCCACCGCATTGCAACCGCAGTGAAACCAATCCGGTGACGTCCGCCCTGTCAAGAATTCATAAATTCACGTGCGGAGCGTTCCACTCCGGCGGCATCGAGTTGATACCGGGCCAACAACTCCGAGCGACTGGCTGTTATCACGATTTCATCCGGAACTCCCATGCAGAGCAGACGGCAGTCCCGGATGTTTCCTTCAAGTATGAGTTCACGGATGAGGGTGGAGAACCCGCCCGTGCGGACACCGTCTTCCAGGGTGATCACGTACCGGATGCGCTTCAGGTGGTCCAGGATCGAATCCCTGTCCAGGGGTTTGATAAAGCGCACATCGACCACGGTTGTTTCAATACCGTTGTCGCGGGATAGGTTTTGCGCCGCCTGCATGGCCTGATAAACCAGGGGCCCCACGGCCAGGATCAACAGATCCTTGCCTTCCCGCAAAACTTCACTCTGTCCCAGGGGGATGTCACGAAAATGCGCTTCCATCTCCACACCCTGACCCGGTTCCTTGGGATAGCGGATAAAAACGGGGCGGGAATACGAAAATGCCGAGTGGATCAGGTGTTGCAGTTCGTTTTCATCCCTGGGGGCAACCAGGACCACATGGGGTACCGGCTGCAACAAGGCGATGTCGTAGATACCCTGGTGGGTGGGACCGTCTCCACTCACCAGGCCGGCGCGGTCGATCCCCACGACCACGGGAATCTTCATTAGAGACAAATCATGGGTGACCTGATCCACCGCCCGTTGCAAAAATGTGGAATAAACACTGATAACGGGTTTCAGCCCACCGAGGGATAAGCCTCCGGCCATATCGAACATGTACTGCTCCGCGATTCCCACATCATAAACCCTGTCCGGGAATTGCTTTTGGGAAATATCCAGTCCGGTGCCTTCGGGCATGGCGGCGGTAATGGCCACAACCTCGGGATCCTGTTGCATGATCTTTAGCACGGTACGACCGAATACCGTGGAATAAGACGGAGGTGTTTGGGCCTTGAGGAATTTGCCGTTGGCCACTTCAAACGGCAAAGAAGAGTGAAAAGAGCTGGGGTTCTCCTCCGCCGGTCGATATCCATGGCCTTTTTCAGTTACAACGTGGAGAAGAACCGGGAAATCGTATTTTTGGGCTTCGCGAAGCTCTTTTTCCAATTCAGCCTGATTATGGCCGTTGACGGGACCGATGTACTTGACACCCAGTTCGTCAAACAGGGATCCGGGAACCATCATGGACCGGATCAGCACCTCGATCTTACGGGCCAGATCCGCCATGGATTTGCCGATACCGGGAATACTTTTCAGGATCGCCTGGACCAACTCTTTCAGGCGAATGTAAGGCCTGCCCGATACCAGGTAGTTGAGGTGTTTGGAGATTCCCCCGACATTGGGAGAGATGGACATCTTGTTGTCGTTCAAGACGATAATCAGGCGGGGCTTTACCTGCCCGATATGATTCAGGGCTTCCAGGGCCACCCCCCCGGTTAAAGCCCCGTCGCCCAGTACTGTCACGATATGATGGTTCTGCTTTTTGCGGTCGCGCGCCAGGGCCATACCGCCGGCAAAAGCCAGCGAAGTGGAGGCATGACCGGCATTCAAGGCATCGTATTCACTTTCAAAGATATCCGGATAACCGCAAATGCCTCCCTTCTTGCGAATGGAATAGATGCGGTCACGGCGTCCGGTTACGATCTTATGGGTGTAACACTGGTGGCCCACATCCCAGATAATCCGGTCTTTCGGCGCGTCAAACACCCGGTGCAAGGCGAGGGTCAACTCCACGACTCCCAGGTTGGAAGCCAGGTGACCGCCGCTCTTGGACACCACATCAATGAGCAGGTCGCGGATCTCAGCGGCCAATTTCTCCAACTCTCGAAATTCCAACTTTTTCAGATCATCAGGTCCGTTTATGCGCTCAAGAAAAGACATCATAATTCCCTGTAAACCATCATGCGCATCAAGGCCAGGAACGGGGGAAAAGTGATTCCGGCGCTTTTTAACGCGTCCATGGTGATGCGATAGGAACGGTCGATCTCTTTGCGTACGTAATCAATCCCGAAAAACAACGCCGCATTGGGACTGCGATTGTGACCATCCTTGTGGAGTTTTTTGCCAACCAGGGATTCATCCCCCTGTAGGTCCAACAAATCATCGGCCAGTTGAAAAGCCGTACCGATCTCGCTGCCGGCCCGGTCCAACGCTTGGATTCGTTGGGAATCCTGATTCATGAATTCTCCTGTTCCCACCATGATGCCGCGAATCAATTCACCTGTTTTCATGCGGTGGATATCAGGAATCACATCCTGCTCACCGCTGAATTCCAGATCCAAAGCCTGTCCCCCGGCCATGCCGCGCATGCCGATGCACCTGGTAATAAGCCGCATGAAACCGATCAGTGTTTCAGCCGGCAGTCCGGGCTGGGCCGCGATCTTCTCAAACGCCATGGTTAAGAGGGTGTCTCCGGCCAATAAGGCGATGGCATCGTTGAAACGGCGGTGTACCGTGGGTTTGCCGCGCCGGAAATCATCGTTATCCATGGCGGGATGATCATCGTGGATCAATGAATAGGTGTGGATGTACTCCATCGCCGTGGCAAGGTCGATATATCGCTCGGGGTCACCGCCCAGGGCATCAACCAGGGTCAGCATGATCAGGGGTCGCAACCGTTTCCCGCGCACGTCAAGGGCGTAGTGAACCGCCGCTTCCAGGGTCCCCCTGCGCGGATCCAGGTCCTGGGTCAACGCGGCCTGGATTCGAGCTTCCAAATCGGGAAAGTAATTCCGGGCAAACCCGGACTTATGCTGATCGGCTGGATTGGACGTCATGTCAGCGCCCTGTGTTTTGAAATTGTCTGCATTTATCCCAATTGGCGCAAAGTCCCCGGGCGCAAGATATCCGGTTCGATAAAAATCCGCCGGATCTGCGGGTACTTTTCGCGTATATCCCGCTCAAAACCGCTGATAAGGTTGGATCTTTTCCGCGCGTTCAGGCGATCGCTGAATTCCAGTTTGGCAGCCAGGTTTTGCGTGAAGACGACGACCAATTCAGATTTCCTGGTGCAACGCAGATAGCGGTACACACTCATGCCGTGGCTTTCTTTTTGAACCAACCACCTGGCCTTCAGAAATGCCGCGCCCTCTGCGATAATGGCCACGCTCAGGATGGCGAACGCGTAATGGATCTGCCGCACCGGGTGGGGATTCATCCACTTGTGGATCCCCTGCGCGATGGAGTAGACGGAACCGGCGGAAAAGAGCAGCATGGCCACAATAAATGACCAGAAATTCAGTTCACTTGAAAAGCCGAAGGGATGAAGTTGATCCGGTTCACGGCGTCCCTTACGGATTCCCACCAGCAACAGGCTCTGATTCATGCTGTCGGCCATGGAATGGACAGTCTCAGCCAATATGGCCGACGAGCGCGTCAAAAGAAAGACCACGAATTTCATTACCGCAATAATGAAATTGGCCCCAAAGGCAAACAGGACAACGGGAATGGATGAACCCCGCGATTTCATTTGTTCATTCTATAGCCTCATGCCCGGGGTGTCAACCACGGATTCCTTTGACGAATTCCCCGGCCGGGTGTTATAATGAATTCGCAATCCGGAAAATTTCATGCAAAAAAAACTACGTGTCTCGGCTTTGATTGTTTTGATCCTGTTTGCGCTGCTGGTAGTCCCCATTATGCGCTATCGCAAAGAAGCCAAACTGACTTCCCTGCCATCCAGATTCATTAAAGGCGTGGTGGCTTCCCCGGTTGACTTTGAGAATATTTACGCGGACAGGGAAGCGATCTGCACTGCGGCAAATGAGGTTGCCTTGCATTTCGTTATCCTGTCCCCGATGGGACCTGTAGACGAATCCTTTGCGGACAGCGCATCCTGGTGCAAAAACAGCCTGATCATCAAGTCCAATACAAAAGTCGCGGACTACGACCTGATCAACCTCCATTCCAGCTTGAAAACACTTCCCCTGCTGTCGCGCTTGATTGCGGCATCCCGGTACCTGTTCAATTCCAGTTATGCCTTGCTCAGTGCCATGCCTCATCCCCGGGATCTTCTGTCCAAATGGGATCTGGATTGCCGGACAGAGCGCAAAACGGGGGTTTTCAACCTGGGCAACAAGGGCGGATTGTCATTGCCCGGCATTGCGGGCTCGGCGCCGCCCTCATTCCGCTCCATGTTCGAGGCCCTTACCGTGTACGTGCGCGTCGACCGGGAACTGGTCAAAGACCCCGGGCAATCCATGCAGATGGTTATCGGTGCATTGCAGGCGGGGCATTTCTTTAACGTGATTGAGGCCATTGCGGCGGCCAATGGTTTTGACGCCCGCTTTTATCCGGCGCAATCAACTGAGGTTGTGCAGATGGGAGATTCTGATTCCCGTTTTCGTGGAGAGTTGCAAATAGACATCCCTTTTCCCTTTCATACTGAAGTAACACGGCTTCGCAATGGGAAACCCGAGACAGTGGAAACGTCGCGTCTGCGCAAACGCATCATTTGGAAAATCGAACAGCCGGGCGTATACCGGGTGGAGGTCCGTGTTTCAGACAACCATTTTTCCGCCCTGCCCTGGATTGTCACCAACCCATTCTACCTGGGAACCCCAAGTCACTTAGCCATTAGCCCATCGGCACTTGCCACCGGCCCGTCAGGTTCTGAATAAGGAATAAAGAAGAAGGAATAAAAAAAAGCATTAAATCCGAAATTCAAAGTCCCAAACAAATCCCAAATCCCGGTGTTCACTGCAAAAAAACGATCTGGTCATTAGGGAAAGCTTGTCATTGCGTCATTTGCTCGCTACGCTCGCGTCATTAGATCCAGATGGCAAGAGGGGCAAGGGGCGAGAGGCCAGGGACCCTTGTAGAGGATCTGGGGAGTATCAGTAGGGGTTTCCTGGGAGAACTTGTAGGAGCACTCGGGAGAATTCGTAGGGCTTCACTTTCGACTTTAACCTTTCAACTTTCGACTTTTCACAGGTTGTCCTGTCTCCTGCCACCTGCCACCTTCGTTCCCATTCGCCCCTTGCCACTGGCCGATTTTTATACTTTCGACTTTACACTTTTCACTTGATGTTCTTCCAGGCATTCCGTATACAATCGCTCAAGTTGCCGCAGCATCTTTTCCAAAGAGTAATGGCGCTGGACGTGTTTTCGCAGAGCAGTTCCCATGTCCAGCAAAACAGACGGATTATCCAGGATTTTCACCAGTTCTTCGGCCAGGCTTTCGGGACTGGTGTTGCTAAAGAGCCGTCCCCGCTTTTCTGCCAGAATCTCACGGTTGCCGCATGCATCCGACGCCAGTACCGCGCATCCCCGCATCCCCGCCTCCAGCAAAGCGATGGGAAGCCCCTCCCAACGCGACGGCAGTACCACCAGATCGCATGCATCCATCATGGCCATGACTGCGTCATGAGGGCAATCTTTTAAAAATCGCAGGCTGGTTTCAACCGCATGATCGAGAGCCAATTGCTGCATGGCCTGGCGGCGGGGCCCGTCACCCGCCAATACAAAAACGATACGATCCCGAAAGGGTTTCAGAAGCGGGAGTGATAGCGCGCGAATTAAAATATCATGCCCTTTCTGGAACTCAAAGCGGGCCGGAACCAGGGCAACCAATCCATTGGGCGGGCGTTCCATACCGGCAATTGCAGCGGCACAGGGCCTGGTTTCGACACTGGCAATGCCGTTGAATATAGTAACCACGTTCGTTAACCCGTAGCGTTTCACCAGGAACTCATGATCCTCACAAGACACCGCCACGACCCGCCCGGCCCGGTGCAGCAGCCGTTTTTCTAAAACTTTGCGCAAACGGGCATGGATCCGCGCCCCGGGTGTAAAAATAAAATCATAGCGACGCACATGCAGCCCGTGTACCGTTACCACAACGGGCAGATCAGGCGCGGCGGGAAAACGGCAAAACCATTGCAGCAAGGGACGCATATGGTGGAAATGAATCAGATCCGGTTGCAGGGTTTTCACCTTTGCAGGGGTGACTGCACCGATTCCAGCCTCCACATTGGCAAGGGCGGCAAAGCGCCGGCGTGCCGGGCCGTCATGGGCGGCCATAACCATGAATTCATGCTGGTTGAGTTCCTTGCAGATACGGTAAATATGTTCCTGCCCCCCGCCGGTTATCCAACGATCAGTCACATGCAGGATCTTCAACTTCCGGCTTCCCCCCGCACCTTCATGCGCCACTCGTCAAGCAGATCCAGAAGCGTCTGCTCCAGAGAATAATTCGGGGTCAGGCCCATTTCCCGATGCAAAAGCGCACAATCTCCCTTGAGTTCGGGAATGTCCAGGGGACGAAAACGCCCGGGGTCCACTTCCACCGTGATGGGCACGCGACTCAGCGACAAGAGTGTATCCAGGATCTGCTGGATTGAAATGACATTGCCGGAACCCAGGCGCATCAGGCGCCCCCTTTTTCCCGTGAATCCGGCCGCGGCTACGTAGCGGGCCATATCCCGCACATCGGAAAAGTCCCTACGGGTGGAAAGATTTCCCACCCGGATTACGGGCGGCGCCGTCCCGGCCTCGATGCGGGCGACCTGACGGGCAAAATTCGGGGCCACGAACTGGGGATCCTGACCCGGACCCGTAAAATTAAAGGCCCGCACCGGTACCACCGACAGGGCACTGCGGGCGAGAAAGAGTGACGCCAGCATCTCCATGGCCGCCTTGGACAACGCATAGGGACTGCGAATATTGAGTTGCGGACCTTCCGGAGTTTCATTCAGGTTCAATCCCGCGATTTCCGCCGAACTCATGATCAGAATCCGGCTCTGCGGCACGAATTGCGCCAATGCCTCCATGAGATGGAGAGAACCCATGAAGTTGACCTCGTAGGTGAGTTGCTGGTGGGCCCAGGAAAATCCCACATTCGTAATGGCGGCCAAGTGAAAAACCTGATCGGGCTTCCACTCACCGATCAGCTGAAACAGATGATCGCGGTTACGAATATCCGATTGCCGGATTTCAATACCCGGAATTGTGATTCCGGACTCATCCGTGATGCCGAAAAGGCGATATTGCGGATCCCGGTTTAACAGCTCCACCAGGTGGCGCCCCAGGAACCCCGTACATCCGGTAATCAGAACCCTCTGCACTGATTACTCCGTCGGGTTGGACATGAGTTCCGAAACCATGCCCAAATTGCCCAGAGACATGCCGAAACGAAATTGGTAATCGTTCTCTCTACCCCGGAGAAAAACCTTGAATTCGCCTTGGAAACGGATGCACTGGTAATCGTAAAACAACATGATCGACCCGTAGCGGAATTTTTTTTCAGTAAAGTCGTAGTCCACGGCGGAACGCACTTTTAAGGGGAAATCGGGGAAATCGATGCCCAGGTTGCCGCGAACCAATGTGCGGTTGAACACATAGTTGGAAGTTTGATAGGGATTCTTGTAATAACTGAAGGTCAAAGCGCCTTGAACATATTCATGGGGCTCTCGATAAGACAGGCTGACGTCAAAATTGCGGAAATCCCGGATATAGTAATTGTAGGCCGCGCGCACATCCAGAGACAGACCCTCCATGGGACGGAACCGCACCTGGTTTTCCAATTCAGAGAAGTTGGGATACTCACCGTTAATCTTCAGGAACAGGTTGGCCTCGGCTTCATCGATATAATAACGCTGCGATATCGTGTGCCGGAAAACCTCCAGGGCGGAGTCCGTGTAATTCCGTTTCTTCCATAGTAGAGCATGGCTGAGAGAAAAGGTGACGTGAGAGAAGGGCGGAAAATCGTAGCGGTCCACACGAATGAGCCGTTCGAGATCATCGGGGTCCACCTGGTTTACGTAACGGAAAACCACTTCCGGTTCCACTAAATGCTTGATGCGAAAGTCGGTGGCGTTGAAAATCCGAAAGAATCTGGGACCCTTCAGGCTAACCTGGGCCTGGTTGTAAAAAAGGTGCAATGGTTCATCCACTACCTTGCGATTTGCCGGATCCAGGCTCTTGGCGTAAAAATTGTGGCGGGATTCCAGGTTGAGGGTGGTACTGATCCAGGGGAGTTTGAACAGATTGAGGGTGTAACTCGGTACAAAATTGACGCGCCTGGAGTTCACGTCGGTGGCGTAAACCGGTTCACCGGTATAACTGATTCCGCTACGCTCGATGTTTTCAAAAGAAAAACGCATCGACAAGTATCCGGGCAACGGCCCCAATTCCTGCTGATTGAGGTTGAGTTCAACTCCCGGCAAAGTCTTGATCACCCGGGATGAATTGTTGAATGTATAATAGGTTTCATTGCGCGAAGCACTGGCGGAAAAGGTGATGTTGCGATAGGATGAACTCCAATGCAACGAAGAACCGAAACGGGTCTGCAGCACGGTATCAAAGTTGTTGTTAAAGAGGCGCATGAAATTGGGGTCGGTGGGATATTTGGCCTCCACCACGAGGCGGCTGTTGAAGAATCCCAGATTGACCTGATTGCTCATGTCCACATACAAATCGGAAGGATTCTCCGGTTTCAATACACTGTCTTGGCGGTATTTCATCCAATATAAACGGATTTTCCCGGAAAGGGCGGGAAAGAGGTAGCGAATTTCAGGCGCCAGCCCCCAGCCGACCTTGCTGAAATAGTCGGCGTTCAACGTCAGATCCAGATTGGAGCGGATATTCCAGAAAAAGGCATTCTGGATAAAAAATCCACGCAGGCTCGATGATCCCAAGCCGGGGAAAAGGAATCCCGTCGCACGCCCATCCGGGTCAATCGGGTAACGCAGGTATGGCAAATACAGGACAGGGATCTTTTTAATGCGGATCGTAGCCGCCTTCATTTCGATATACCGTTGCTTTACAATTTTTCCATCGCGGCAACGGATCTCCCATCGCGGCACCCGCTGGTTGCACGAAGTGAAATTCAAATGGCTGAAACGCATGGTTTCAGCATCCGTCATGCGCATTTGACTGGAGGAATAAGAAACCGAAGGCGGCATCATGCCGACAGCGTCCTCGATTACGCCGGTCTGATCTTTCAGGTTAAAAACCAACTTTGATCCGCTGAGCACGGATTCTTCCGATGTCAGCGTTACTCGCCCATCCGCGGTTAAGGTGCGCTCCTCTGGTTTGTATTCAACCATGTCCGCAAATATCCGGTAAGACTTCCAATTGACCTCCACGTGCCCCATATAGCGCATCCCTTCTTCGGTAAACTGGGTTTCGTCGGCCAGAATGACCGGTTTGGATTCCTGCTGCAGTTGTTTTTGTCTATTTTTCTTTTTAACCTTGTCTTTGCCTTGTGCTTTCGTTTTTAAAGTGGTTTTGTCCTGAGATGAAGCATAGACCCGGCTGCCTCCCGCGGGAAAAGACAGCAATAGCATGCACGTGAGCAGTAAGAAAGCCGCCGATTTCATGAGCCCTCAATCTACCACAGGTCCGGTCACGGAATCAATGCGCTCCGTTGAAAGACGATGCGATTGACACCCGCCGTGGATGTGGAATACAATGGCTTATGCTGAAAATTTCTCTTTCCGGTCTTCCCGGCTCCGGCGTCAACGCGCTGCTTACGGAAGCCCGCAAGATCCTGGGTTTGAAATACCGTGTTGAAGTTGTTGAGCCTGTGCGCCTGAAGAACCCCTTTGACAATTCATCCCACTCCGGCTTCATCAGTTGTTTTTTCGATATTTCCACGCAAATCAACGAAGAAAACATTCGCTCAATTTCACATCCGGACCTGTTGGTCTGCAATCGTTCCGTCCTGGATCACTGGGTATTCTGGAACCGTGAAATGCGAACCAAAACTTCCACGCCCCAGTTGGTTGCGAAACACGAACTGATTCAACGCCTCTCGACCTTCTGGATGCCCTCCTATGACTGTTATTTCCTTATCCGCCTGGATTTAGCGGTCCTGCGGGAACGGTTGGGTCCGGTCGCCTCCGGGGAATACACGCCAAATGATCTAGATGAATTGGATAAGGTCTACCACGAGGTGATTGGAAAACTGGGCATCCAGGTGGTTGAGATCTGGAACAGCGGTTCCATTGACGAGACCACACAGAAACTGGTGGCCGCTCTGGGTGACGCCATCCCCGGCAGAGGATAGCCCAAGCTCTATCTGTTCTTGTAGAATGTAGGGGATCTCCTGGGAGAGAGTGTAGGGGGCTCAGGGAGAACTTGTAGGGGCTCTCGGGAGAATTCGTAGGGCTTCACTTTCGACTTTTCACTGGTTGTCCTGTCTCCTGCCACCTGCCACCTGTCATCTTCGTTCCCATTCGCCCCTGGCCACTAACCGTGTTTTATACTTTCGACTTTAGACTTTCAACTTTCGACTTTTCACTAGTGGTTGTCCTGTCTCCTGCCACCTGCCACCTGTCTGTCCTTGTAGAATGTAGGAATTAGAAGGTAGAAAAAAGCATTGAATTAACAGGTTTCTTGCCTTTACTTTCAACTTTTCACTTTTCACTTTCCACTTTCCACTGAGGCCCATCGCCTCTTGCCTGGTTTTAACTTTTCACTTTCTTCCTCCTTCAAGTAAGAATTGTCAAAAAATGAGGTGGCCTTTCTTAAATTTTACTTGCTTTTTGAACCGAATAATCATAAAATGAAATATTGCAATGCAGAACAACATTGATATTCGATTGGCTGGTTTCAACGTCGATGCGGACTTGCTCCGATCCCTGGAACCGGAATCTTCTCAAAACCTTACACCTGAAACCATCAGCGCGGCCTATGCCCGTATCAGCCGCAGCGCCGCATCCATTGATGAGCTACGCTTGCAGGCCAGGCAGGAAGTCACCAGGGCCAGGCAATCGAATTCCCGCATCATCTTCGACATGGGTCACCATTCCATTGCCGAACACGCCGTATTCAACTTTGACATCATGGGCATATCCCGTCTGGCCATGGAAGAGATCGAGACCATGCGCCTGGTGTCCTTCACAGAGAAATCACAACGTTACGTCACACTGCTCAAAGACACCCTGATTCCGGGCGAATTGCTCGTTTCGCCCCTGAAAGCCGAATTTGAAAATATCACCTCCAGACAAAATCGTTTTTACAGCGATGCCCTTGAAATCATTGATTCCTACCTTGCAAACCAGGCAACCAAATCCGGACTGGACAAAGCATCTTCACGGCAATTGCGCAACCTGGCCAAAGAAGATGCCCGTTATGCCCTGCCCCTGGCCACCCGTGGTCAACTGGGAATGACCATCAACGCCCGCAACCTGGAATACCTGTTGCGGCGCACCGCGTTAAGTCGACTCGAGGAAGTCCGTAACGTGGGCCAACGCCTGTTTAGACTGGTTCAGCCGGTTGCCCCTTCCCTGATCCTCTTTTCCGAACCATCCGCTTTCGACCGCAAGTTGGCCCGAGGTCATTGCTTGCCGCCTGAATTGAAACCGGCAGGCGGGCATCCATCACCTGCACCCTATTCCCTGATCGAAGCACCTCAAAACGGAGACGATATCGTTTTGACCGCCCTGCTGGCCCGCGTCCACGGCTCAAGTTGGGAAGCGGCCGCCAGCCAGATACAACAAATGCGCGACACGGAGAAGCGGGCCCTGTTTCTCGACATGTTTTCCCGCATGGAATTTTTTGATTCCACGCCCAGGGAATTCGAAATGCCGTTTTTTACTTTTGATCTTGTGGTCAGTGCCAGTTGTTATGCCCAATTAAAGCGGCACCGTATGGCAACCCTGCTTGCGTCACCCTACCAGCCCGAACTTGGGCTCACCATTCCCGAAGTATTCACCCATACCGGACTTGAAACCCGTTTCCGCGATCTGATCATGCAAACAGAACAGGCCTACAAAGCAATTGCGGCATCCCAACCCGCAGCTGCCGGCTACCTGCTCACAAATGCGCATCGCCGGCGCGTGTGCGTAAAAATGAACCTGAGGGAAATCTTTCATTTCACGCGCCTGCGCGCCGACAGTCACGCCCAATGGGATATTCGCTGCCTGGCGCTTTGGATAAGCGACAAAGTCCGCAGTTTTATGCCCTTGAGCACCATGTTGTTATGTGGCAAGAGCGATTTCACCGCCGCATATGAAAACGTTTTTCATCAAAAACCGCAGCACCAAATATAAGGAGAGTGATTCATGTCTGACAAATCGTTCAACGCCTTTGAAATGGCGCAAAAACAATTCGACACCGTGGCCGAACAGCTGGGACTGGACAACGGCACCCGTGAGTTGTTGCGCACACCGCAACGGGAATACCACTTTACCATTCCTGTACGTATGGATGACGGCACGACCCGGGTTTTTCAGGGATTCCGCGTCCAGCACAACGATGCCCGTGGCCCCTGCAAGGGAGGCATCCGTTTTCACCCCCAGGAAACCATTGACACGGTACGGGCTCTGGCCACGTGGATGACCTGGAAATGCGCCGTTGTGGATATTCCCCTGGGCGGCGGCAAAGGCGGCGTGATCTGCGACCCTCACAATCTATCCATGCGTGAACAAGAGCAGATTTGCCGCGGATGGGTTAGCCAGGTTGTTCGCAACGTCGGCCCCATCCAGGATGTTCCCGCTCCAGATGTAATGACCAACGCCCAGCATATGGTCTGGATGATGGACGAGTATGAAAAGATCATGGGCGGGAAATACCCGGGCTTCATTACCGGCAAACCCGTGGGCGTGGGTGGATCTCTCGGCCGTACCGAGGCCACCGGTTTTGGACTGATCTATACCCTCAGAGAAACCCTGAAAGAACTCGACATCGACATCAAGCAAACCACGGCATCGTTTCAGGGGTTCGGCAACGTTTCCCAGTACGCGGTTCAGTTGTACCATGAGTACGGCGGCAAAACCATCTGCGTTTCCTGTTGGGACCAACAGGATCAGACCTCTTACGCGTTCCGCAAGACCAGCGGTATCGACCTGGAGGAACTGCGCGGCATTACCAACAAGTTCGGCGATATCGATAAAGATAAAGCCAAAAAACTGGGTTACGAAATTCTGGACGGTGATGCCTGGATAGAACAGGACGTGGACATTCTCCTGCCCTGCGCGCTGGACAACCAGGTAAACAAAGACAACGTGGACAAGATTTCAAGCCAGGTCAAAGTGATGGCCGAAGGCGCCAACGGGCCGACCACCCCGGAAGCCGATGCCGTGCTGAAAGAACGCGGCATCTACGTGATCCCCGATTTCCTTGCCAACGCCGGCGGCGTCACCTGCAGCTACTTTGAACAGGTACAATGCAACATGAACTACTTCTGGAGCAAAGAAGAAGTCCTGAGCAAATTGGACCAGATCATGTCCAAGGCGTACCATGAAGTTCATCGCCTGCACAAGCGCAAAAAGGTCTTTATGCGTGACGCGGCCTACATGATCTCCGTTCAGCGTGTGGCGGAATCCTGCCGGATCCGCGGTTGGGTCTGAAATTTCACCCACTGGCGGGGAGGATACCCTCCCCGCCTTTTTCCGCTTTTTTTGTTTCCGGATTGGTTTATAATTTTGGTTCTCTTCCATTTTGTGTGGGTTTGCACGTCACTCTGGTTTAAAAAGGGAAAGGCTTTTGAAGGGTACCCTTTCGGGCACAAGTACCCAGAGGGCATAAATCACCGCTCACCACTTCGGTGTTCTTCGACGGCTTAAGATGGCCATGGTGGATGTTCGGGATGTTTCCGAGGCCATCTTTCGTCTT
>DSBM01000069.1 GCA_011049425.1 Candidatus Aminicenantes bacterium | reverse complement strand
TTGGTGGCGGAGGGATGAACCCTCCGCCGCCTATTCCGTTTCCTTCTGGTCTGCGTCCATGGCGGCCACGCGCCGGCGCAGCGAATCCAGTTCAGATTCCAACTGGCTCGTGCGCTCCTGCAGCCATTGCTTTTCATCGGCTGTGGATGGCGCCGGGGGCAAATCCTGGGGCATATAAGCGGGTCCGTACCCGTAACCCCAACCGCGGTTGCGGAAACCAAATCCGCCGCCGCGGCGACCACCGAAAAATCCACCACCCCAACCGCCAAAGCGATTGGACCAGCCCGGGCGGTTCCATCCGCCGCAGAATCCGGCTCCACGACCGCTCATCGGTCCCATTCCATTCGGTCCTGTTCTGTCTCCTCCTGGCATTGTCAACCTCCTTTTCTAAAATTCAGGAACGCCACCTCCCCCGCCCGCCGCGCTGGCGGCGGCGCATGCCGCATCCGGGCATGCGGAAATCATCCCGTTCCAGGCGTCCTTGCAGCCAGGCGTCGACAACGCCTTCTACGCCGCCGGCGACAAAGGGGATCACGTGGATCCCGGCCGCCGCGGCCTGGTGCTGTAACTGCCTGGACACGGCTCCGCAGATCAGCGTGGTAACGCCCAGCGCCCTCAGGCGGGGAACCCGTTCCCACGGGTCAACCTCTTCCAGAAGCACTTCCCGGTTTGACATCACCCGCCCACTTTCCACCTTTGCCAGGAGGAAGCAGCGGCTGACATCAAACAGGGGCGCGACGCGTCCCTGCCAAACACTAACTGCCAGGTTCATGCGGCGTTCCTTTTTGGTCGGCGGCGGGCGGCTTTTGCCGCCCGGCTCGCAGACACTGGATAGAAGCATTTGTCATGCCAGGATCCATTTTCATGCCAAATTTTGATCTTATTTCCCGATATTTCTACATTTCAGCAAATTCTCATCAACTTGCACAAAGCATTTAATGTTGCATACATGCAACACAACTTTGGCGCACCTGTTGCCGCTTTGCATCATTTGGGAATCCTTTCTTTCTCATCCCGGATTCCCAGGGCGCGCATCTTGCGAAACAAGGTGGAGCGGTGAATGCCCAATTCAGCAGCGGCGGCGCCACGGTTCCAGTTATGCTTTTCCAAACTGGTACGTATGGTAGCGGCTTCCACGCTGCGCCGGGTATGGATGATGGTTTGTCCCGAACCGACGGCTACCGGATCTCTGGAACGGATTTCTGCAGGCAGGTGTTCAGAGAGGATCATCCCCTGCCGGCACAAGACATACGCGCGCTCAATCGCGTTTTCCAGTTCGCGCACGTTTCCCGGCCAATGGTATCCCATCAGCAAGACCATGGCATCGGGATGCACTCCCTGGATGTGGCGGCCCTGCATGTGATTGAAGCGGCGCACGAACCACTCCGCCAGCAGGGGGATGTCTTCCCGCCGTTCCCTCAGGGGCGGAATGTGGATGGGAACCACGTGAATACGATAGTAGAGGTCGCTGCGAAAGCGGCCTTCCTCGACCGCGTTTTCCAGGTCGCGGTGGGTGGCCGCGATGATGCGCACATCGGCTTTGCGGGTGCGGTGGTCTCCCAGGGGCTCATAGGTGTGGTCCTGCAACAGGCGCAGCAGTTTGACCTGCACACCGGCCGACAGATCCCCGATTTCATCCAGGAACAGGGTTCCCTTCTCAGCCACAGCGATCCTTCCCGTACGATCCCTCGCGGCTCCGGTAAACGCGCCGGCACGGTAGCCGAACAGTTCCGCCTCCAGCAAGGTATCCGGTAATGCCGCGCAATTCAGGGCCACGAAGGGTCCGTTCTTGCGCGGGCCCAGGTTGTGAATGGCGCGGGCCGCTACCTCCTTGCCGCTTCCGGTTTCGCCCAGGATGAGCACGGTTGAGACGGAATCCGCCACCGCCGGTAAGATTTCCATGACCTTGCGCATGGCGTTGGAGCGCCCGATCATGTCGCCAAAGCGGAAATGGTTCTCCAGCTGGCGGCGCAATCCATCCAGTTCACTGAGGTCACGGAATGTTTCCGCGCCCCCCCGCACGCGCCCATTGCGGTCTCGCAACACTGCGGTGGTCACAGTTACGGGGATGCGGCGGCCGTCGGCGTTGACAATGAATCCGGAGCGTTGGACAACTGGATTTCCGGTTTCCAGGGTTTCCCTGAGGGCGCAGTAATCTTCACACAAGCTGGAACGAAACACTTCGTGACAGAAACGCCCTGTGGCCTCCAGGCGCGGGATGCCGGTGATCCGTTCGGCGGCGGCGTTGAACCAGGTGATGCGCCATTTTCTGTCCACGGTAAACACACCGTCGGAAATGCTTTCCAGTATGGCACGGTAAAACGCAGCGGGCGGTTCAGCAACACTGGACGGAACCTTTCCTTTTGGCGGACTCACGCTTTAATTTACCATCAACGTTGCCGAATTGCAACATCGAGCTGGGGACGGTGCTTGTCGAGCTGGGGACGGTGCTTGTAAGTATGTAAATACGGATTTTTGGATAATCAAAGTTGAAGAGTTGGAGAGTTGGAAAGGGGCGGTTCGCGAACCGCCCGTACACCTTTCACCTTTCACTTGATACCATTATTAAAATCCGAAATCCCAAATTCTAAATCCGAAACAAATTCAAATGACCGAAATTCAAATGTTCCAAAAAAAAGCCACAGAACCTTCGCCAATTGTCTCTTGCCACTTGCCTTCAGGCTCTGAACAAGGAAGAAGGAATAAAAGGCGCAAATCACTTGGGTTTTTTATTCTTTATTCATTATTCCGATCTGTTCTCTTTTTCTCACCCCCTGCCGGCGTGCTATTACTATCGACTTTTCACTGGTTACCCGGGGTTGCTTTTTTGTCCAGGGCGGTTCGGATGCGTTCGGCCAGGTCATAGATGGAAAACGGCTTTTGCAGCAACACGGTGCCCGTATCGAGAATGCCCTGGTGGACGATCACGTTGTCTGTATACCCGGACATGTAAACCACTTTCAAATCGGGAAATCGCTGCTTTAATGCGTTGAACAACTCGCGCCCGGTCATTCCCGGCATCACCACGTCGGTGAGCAACAGGTCGGGGCTGCAATCGATCTTTTCACACTTATCCAGGCAGTCTTTGCCGGACCCGGAGCTGGTCACCCGGTAGCCCAGTTGGCGCAGCATGCCGGCCGCCAGGCGGCGTACCATGGGGTCATCTTCCACCACCAGGACCTGTTCATTGCCGGAAAACTGCTTGTGGGTACTCCGTTTTTTCTCTGCCGTCATGGCGGGAGAGACATCCTCTTTCAGGGGGAAATAGAGTTTGAAGGTGCTGCCCCGGCCCGGCTCACTGTAAACCCAGATGTACCCTCCGTGCTGTTTCACCACACCGTAGATGGTTGCCAGACCCAGACCCGTGCCCGCGCCGTTCGTCTTGGTGGTGAAAAAGGGATCAAACACCCGTTCCCGGGTCTCTTCATCCATGCCACATCCCGTATCCGTCACGGCCATGAGGGCGTAGGGTCCAGCTTTCACTACTTGATGGCTGCTGATATAACATTCATCCAGAATCATGCGCCTGGTTTCAATGGTCAGTTCTCCGCCCTCGGGCATGGCATCCTGGGCATTGATCGCCAGATTGGTGAGAACCTGCTCCAACTGAACGCAATCCGCGTTGATCGTCAGCGGTTTGTCTGAAAGAGGGAATCGAATCGCGACATTTTCGCGGATGATGCGGCGCAGCAGGTTTTCCATGCCGCGAACCACATCGTTGAGGTCGTGGACCGTAAACTCCATGGCCTGGCGTCGTCCGAAAGCCAGAAGTCGCCGCACCAGGTCCCGGGCGCGAATGCCCGCCTGGTAAATTGCTTCCACCGCCTCCTGATGTTTGACTTTTTCGTCGCAATGGTCCCGCATCAATCCGCTGTAACCCAGGATTGGTGTCAACAGGTTGTTCAGGTCATGAGCCACACCCCCGGCCAGGCGACCCACCGCTTCCATGCGCCGTGCCTGGCGCAAATGAAAGTCCGTGCGTTTCTCAGCGGTTACATCCGCAATCACGGCCACGGCTCCGGTCACACGATAATCTTCATCGCGACGATAATCCCAGTAGACACGTACATCAATGACCGTCGACTCCCCCACCACGTTCTGCCCGATCCACTCCATTGGTATTGGTGCATCTTTCATAAGCAGGGCATACAATTGGCGCAATGGCTCCGGATCGGGCAGATGATCCCAGATAAACGTTCCCACCGCTTCTTCGGGTGTGCATTGGAACATGCGGCAATAAGCGGGGTTGACCCATTCGATGCGTCCCTGTCGGTCAATCTCCTGAATCCCCAGGGGAACAGTCTCAGCCATGCTGCGAAAACGGCGTTCACTCAGCTTCAGGCGTTCCAGAACCTTCAGGTTTTCGGTAACATCCGCCACCAGGACCAGGGCTGTGCGGGGTCCTCCAGGCTGAATGGGACCAATTATCTCACCCGTCACCTGGACCCATCGCTCCCTGCCGTCTTTGCGGATATAGCGCTTCTGGAATTCGTAGCGGCCGGAAACCTTCTCCAGGTGCTCACGGATGTGGGACGCCTCTTCTTTCCAGTCCTCTGGGTGAGTCACATCCATGACGGTCATGCGCGTCAGTTCGTCGCTGGAATAGCCAAGGATGGCCTCCATCCTGGAGTTGACACGCAAAAAACGCTGGGTTTTTGTGTCTACGAGGGCCATGCCGCTGGGGCTGTTGTCAAACACCCCGCGAAACATCTTTTCCGAGCGCTGCAGGTCATCCACCATGCGGCGGTAACGGCTCTGGATAATGGCAAATGCCCAGCCCATGGCCAGGGCCACCAGGACCAGGATCAGGCGCACAACCATGTCATGCGCGGGCACCGAGAACAACAGCACATCCCAGAACTTTCCGCCGTAAAAAAACCGCCAATGCAAAAATGCGTGGATCAGCCACAAACCGGCTCCCAAAAGCAGAAACCAGGCCAAAATGGCATATCCCGTTTTATGCTTCATGCAGTTTCTCTCTTATTTTGCCCACACCGCTGAAATAAGTCAATGTGGCAACCCTGGGGACGGTGCTTGTAAACGTGTAAATACGGATTTTTGGATAATCAGAGTTGAAAAGTTGAAGAGTTGGAAAGTTGGAGAGGGAAAGCAGTTGAGATGCTGAGGAGAAAATGGCAAGTGGCAGGCAAGGGGCGGTTCGCGAACCGCCCCTACCTCTTCAACTCTTCGACTCCAATTCGTTCACACGGCTGACATAAGCAGCGATATCGCACTTTCGCTCTAAGCCTGAGGCGGTCATGCTGCGGACCTTGCCGAATCCCGGGCGGGGCGGCCAGGCGCGGTCGTGCATGCCGAAGATCCAGGCCACTCCGGCAAAAGAGTTGGGGTCGCGGCCGTCCAGAAAAAAACGGTTGTTCAACTCGCGGATGCGGTGGAAGGCTTCCTCGGGATCGCGTGTCCACTCCAGGATCTTCTTGCCCCAGTACATGCGCATGTAGGTGTGCATGAAGCCGGTAAAGAGCATTTCCTGCATGGCCGCGTTCCAATAAGGATCACTGGTTTCCGCTGCTTGCAGTTGTTGCATGGAGTAATGATTTCCTTCTGAATCACGGCTGCGGGTTACCAGGCTTTGGCGTGCCCAGGCCGGGATACACGCATAGGTGTCGTATTCCGGATTAAAGAAGGTAAAGTTGACCGCCAGTTCACGGCGCACCACCAATTGTTCCAGAAAGGGCTCAGCGATCGTTTCGGGGAATTCTCGGACCTGGAGGGCCATTTCCAGGGACGAGACCTGGCCGAAGTGCAGCCAGGGACTCATTTTCGAAGTGGCATCTCTTTCCGGGCGCCGGCTGTTTTCAGCGTAGTCGGCCAATTCGGTACTCAGGAACTTCCGAAACCGTTTCAGGCCTTGGGAGCGTCCGCCGGGGAAATGCTCGCCGACTGCGCCCACAAGGGAATCCACCTTCAAACTTTGCAGCAATCCAACCGTATTCCGGATGTCCAGACCTTTATCCAGCTTTATTTTGAACGCGACTTTCGGGACGCTCTCACTCAAGGGGACCAAGAAGTCGTCCAAGTGCTTGTGGATGCGTGGCCTCTGGGTACGGGCGCCGATTTCAGCTTTCCCGGAAGCGGTTTCAACCGGGACCACGGCATCGCTCTCTACCTGGACCACCCGGCAGGGGGCTTGCTTGGCCACGGTTTCGCGCCAGTCGCGTTGATGCCGCAGGTAACCGTGGTCACTGACCAGCAGGGCGGCGTCCCGTGAAAGGTCCAGTGCCGTCCGGCCGGGGTTGCCGCGGCGCAGGATGAAACCGATTCCGCGGGCGCGCAAATCGTTCGCGGTTTCACTTAATCCTTCCAGCATGAAGGTAAAGTGGCGCAGGTTGGCTTCTGGAAACGTTTCATCCAGGCCAAAGCCAACCAGGACCGGCAGGTTTGCATCATTGGCCTTGCGTATCGCGTATTCCAGGGCATGGTTCCAATGTGCCCGCTGAGATTGCTGCATCCAGTACAGCACGTAGCGGCCTTTGCGCGCGGGAACATCACGCAAAACCTGGACTCGTTCAGGTTGAATCATTTGATCAATTTCCTTCGCATGCTTCACCCCTTCCTGATTCTCGCCAGCTTTGCTCTTACTTTCCACTTTCGACTTGAAGCTTCCGACTGAATGTGTCCTGACACCTGCTTACCCTCCGAAGCCTTGGCGAAGGCGGGTCACCTTCTTTGCCCCTCGCCCTCTGCCAACCTTTTTCAACTTCTTCCCTTTTCAACTCTGCAACTTTTCAACTCTGTTTATCCAAAAATCCGTATTTACATGTTTACAAGCACCGTCCCCAGTTTTTCGGCGGTGAAGGTGCCCTGGGGCTGGTAGATTTCGATGGCCGTGGGGTTTCCGGTTTCGTCCAGGATGAACTTGAGGCGGATCATTTTTACGTCCTTGAGAAAAAACTCATCGCCAAGGGCGGGAACCAGTTCTGAAGCGGGCTGGTTGGCTGCGCGGATGGTCAACACTTCACCTTTCAAATCGATTGTCACCTTCTGACCCATCAGCGTGTAATCACCGGTGAGGGTCTTTAAAAACTCAGGGTCGTGGTAACGCGCATGCGGCTGCTTGTCAAACAGGATGGGTCCGGTCATTGGCTCAAAGAGGGCGCTGACACGATAGATAAAGCCGTTGGCATCGGTCTGGAAGGTCAATTTCATGTCCGCGAAAGTGGGATCATCGATTTCCCTGCCGTTGAAAGTGTCGTAATGCCAGTGATCCAGGGCCGTCTCTATGCCGTTGTATGTAAACTGCAACTTTTTGCCACGGCGGCTGACCACAAGGTCGCCGTATCCCGGGTGGTGATAGGTTCCGAGGTAGCCTTTAAGCTTATGGGAAAGCCGGGTGTCGGCAATCCGCCGCTTCGCTTTCTTTTCTTGCGCATTTTTGACCTCGCCGGCCTGTTCCTTTTTGCGCTTGGCCGCGTCAGCGATCCAATCCACGGGCTCCAGGTCCAGCAGGCGGTCGGCTGCAGTGCGGATCAACAACTCCGGCAGCGACGCCGCGTTCTTGTTGGCGATGGCCACGAAACCCAGGCCGTCATCGGGCAGCAGCACCACCATGCAGGAAAAACCATCGATGTTGCCGCCGTGATGCACGCGCCGGTGGCCGCGGTAGTGATCCACAAACCAGCCCATGCCGTAATCGGTGGCTGAGATGCGCGGATCTGAAGAGTCATTTCCCGTGGGCATGTGCGAGCGGTGCGTGTCCGCCAGGGTCGCGGGATTGACAATGGCTTTGCCGTCGTACTTGCCGTTGGATAAATGCACCATCAGCCAGCGGCTCATTTCGTTGACCGATGAGTTGATAGAGCCGGCCGGCCCCACGGTGGTGATGTCGCGGAAGGGGATCTTTTCCAATTTGCCGTCCCGTTCCCGGTAAGGCCAGGCGAAATCATTATCTTTCTGGGATTCCAGCACGGAAAAATTGCTGCGTTTCATATCCAGGGGCGAAAACACCAAATCGCGGATGGAAGACTCCCAGGAGCTTCCAGTCAGGGTCTCCAGCAAATAACCGGCGGTCAGGAACATGAGGTTGTTGTACTGGAATTCCTGGCGCAAATCCCGGGACAGTTCCAGGTGAGCCATTTTGCGCACCAGTTCTTCGCGGGTGGCAGTCTTGTTGTTGTACCATACCAGGTCGTGGCGGGGCATGCCGGAACGATGGGTCACCAGGTCACGGGGAGTCAAGCGCTCCGTTACCACTGGGTCGATCAACTGGAACCAGGGGATATATTCGCGTACCGGTTGGTCCCATTCCATCCGGCCCCGGTCCGTCAATACACCCAGGGCAAAGGTGGTAAACGCCTTGGAAGATGAGCCGATTGCCAGCAGTGTATCTGCGGTCATGGGCAGCTTGTTTTCCAGGTCACGCAGGCCGTAACCGCCGGCAAAGACCAGGGCATCGTCGCGCACAACCGCCATGGCCACGCCGGGAACACTAAGGCTCTCCAATCCCTGATTAATGACCTCGTCAAAGCCTTTCAGTGCCTTTCTGGCCATGACCAGGGGGTCATCCGCGCGGTGCATCTGAAAAGAAAATTCCTGGCCGCCCTGGGTGAAGGTGCCTTCAATCCGGGAGCCTTCGTTTTCAAGCGTGCCGAAAAAAACCGGTTCGCCGGGAACACCGCTGATGGCAAAACGGACGGAATCACCATCTATGGCGAATTTCTCCAGGGGAATATCTTTGGCTTGCTGCAGGGGAATGGTAATGCTTCCTTTCCATTCACCCTGGGGGTTTTTCTCCAGGCTGACCTGGATTTCCAGTGCGATTCCAGGCAGCTGGATCTCGCCTTGCCAATGGCCGCACAGGCTGTCACTTTCCTGCGCGCAAAGCGGCAGGAAAACAATCAGCAGGAAAACAAAAATGCGTGTGGTTCGTGTCATGATCGGTGCCTCCAAAAGATAGAAACGAGGTTCGCCAGAGAAGGGTTTTCTGTTCGGAAACCGCCGCCCGCTCGTTTTTCCGGCGCTGGTTCGTTATTCGTTCCCGCATCATGCTTCCACGGTACCCGTCAACATTTTCCGATTCCAGCCGAACGGTGATAATGAAACCGGCAGCTCTGTGATAAAGTATTTGGCAAGCAAAGAGGCAGTGTTCCAACTCTCCAACTTTCCAAATCTGCAACTTTTCAACTCTGGTTATCCAAAAATCCGTATTTACATACTTACAAGCACCGTCCCCAGTTCAGTTGAAGCGCTGCGGGGATAGTTGGGCGACCGTGGCCTGGAGCTTGCGAACGTGGGCCAGGTATTCCGCCTTGATTTCAGCCAGGCGTTCCTGGACCGCAGCCAACTCTTTGCGCAAACATTCACTCTTTCGCGTTACCATGGGGCCGTATTTGCGTTTCAGGTCGGCCAGGGCCGTGTCCCGCGCCCGGATGTAATCGTGGTGCAGCTCAGTGATGCGGTCATGGGCCTTTTCATACTCTTTGCGCAAACGAGCGGCCAGGTCGCCCAGGGCCACGCTGTATTCAGCCGCCAGGGACCGCACCAGGTTGTGCACGGGTACGATATGGTTCACGCGCCAGGCATTGGCGCCGGCAAAAGCGAAACCCCGGCGCAAATCGCCCTTGCGGGCGGCGTTCAGGGCCAGAGAAATGCAGTAATGCGCTTTTTCCGCTCCGCAGCTTTTCAAACATTTCCACACGCAGCGGGTCGAGCCCGCGGCATTGTTTTTGAGGCGTTCAAAGAACTCACCGTCCAGCGCCCGGCCCGGCAAGCCCACCGGGCTTTCTATGATGCGAATGGTTTTCTCTGAAGCGGACACAAATGCCTGCTTGAATCCGTCGGCCGCATCGCATTCATCTGTGGCCACGAAGCGGGTTCCCATCTGCACGCCGGCTGCGCCCATGCGCAGGAAGCGGTGAATGTCGCGGCCGGTGTAAATACCACCCGCGGCGATCACCGGGATGGGGAGACCATCGTTTTCGCGATAAGCCTCCAGTTCACGGATCACGGTCGGCACCAGGTTTTCCAAGCGGTTTTCTTTCTTTCCCAGATCATCGGCGGTAAAGCCCAGGTGACCGCCGGCCAACGGGCCTTCCACCACCACGGCGTCGGGAAGATCGGAATACGTTTTTTGCCAATAGGAAAAGATCAGGCGCGCGGCACGGGCTGAGCTGACAATGGGGACTATTTTGACACCGGCCTGGCGCAACCGGGCCACGGGAATGCCGCGGATCGGCAGGCCGGCTCCCAGGAAAACGATATCCACCTTTTCGCGCACGCATACATCCAATAGGTTGTCGAAATCGTCGGCCGCCATCATGATGTTGATCCCCAATACGCCCGTTACCGCTTCACGGAAGCGGCGGATTTCACGGGTCAACGCGCGGGCGTTGGCCTCGCGGCCGTTTTGAAAGTAATCATTTTCAGTCATGCCGATGGCGGTGGCGGCGATCACGCCCACTCCACCTTCGCGCGCCACGGCGGAAGCCAGGCCGGAAAGTGAGATCCCCACTGCCATTCCACCCTGAACAATCGGGACCGGAACTTCCAGGTCACCGATCCGGAACGGTGGAAAAGAATGAGTTTCAGAAGAACGTGCCGGCCATTTCCAGGCCGGGATGTCTATTTTCGGCAAAGAAAAACGCTGGCGCAATTGCATAAAGGTAATCCCCCCGACTCCCCTGCCGTCGCTCCGTGGGCGAATTTTTCCACGGGAACCGGTTTGCTCAGTGTATCACGGTTGACGCGACAAGGCAAATTTGGGGAAAGTTGGAGAGTTGGAGAGGGAAGAAGTTGAAAAAGTGTTTTTTTCAGCTTTCGATACCTTTGCGGGCTTCCACTCCCTGCCGGTAATAGTGCTTGATTTCGCGCATTTCCGTCACCAGGTCGGCTTTCTCAATCAGGCGAGGGTCCGCCTTGCGCCCGGTAAAGATCAACTCCACTCCCGGGGGCTTATTGTCGATCAAATCCAGCAGATCATCCACTTGTAACACGCCGAACCAGGCAGCCACGCAAGCCTCGTCCAGGATGACGACCTGGTACTCTCCTTCCCGGATAATCCGGCGCACTTCCTCCAGGCCGTTCCCAGCCAGGCGTACATCCTCAGGCGATGGCTTCCCACGCAACCAGCAGCCGCTGCCATACTGGCGCGCAACAATATCCCCCGCGCACTTTTTTAAGTAGTTTATCTCACTGTAGCGTCCCGATTTAATGAACTGGGCGATAAACACACGCAGCCCGGCCCCGGCCGCCCTCAGCGCCAATCCCATCGCAGCCGTGGTCTTGCCTTTCCCATCGCCGGTATAGACATGCACGTATCCTTTGCCCACGGACGGGCACCCGGTTTCAATTACTTCCGTATCTTCAATATTCATGAAAGAATCTCCTTGTTATCCGCCCCCTTTATCCGGCTAGACCGCCGCAGTGCCTGCGCGGGAAGGTTTTAACAACAGCCAGAGAAAGAACGGCCCTCCCAAAAGACTTGTAAAAATGCCAACCGGAAGTTCCGTGGGGGCAAACAGCGTACGTGCCGCCGTATCGCAGACCACCAGGAACGCTCCCCCGAAGAGGAGGGTCGCCGGAAGCAAGCGCCGGTGGTCCGCGCCCACGATCAGGCGGCAAATGTGGGGACACATCAGGCCCACAAAGCCGATCGGTCCGCAGATGGAAACCACAACGCCAACCATTAAAGATACCAGGAAAAACAGCACGGAGCGTACCCGGGCCACGGCCATGCCGCGACTGATCGCCAGCTCTTCGCCGATGGTCAACAGATTGAGCTCGAAAGACATCAATGCCAATACCAGGGCAACCGGGGCCACCACAATCAGCGCACGCAGGGGGGCGGAAAAACCCACCATTTCCAACCCCCCCATCAGCCAGCGCAGGATGCGGAATGTATCGTAAAAATCCGCGCTGTACTGGATCAACAGTATCAGGCTGGCAAACAGGAAGTTTACCGCCACCCCGGCCAGCAGCATGGTGGCGGTTGAACACTCGCGCCGCAACCGGGTCAGTCCGTAAACCAGGCCGATGGCGATCAGGGCGCCGGCCATGGCGCTCAGGTTCATGACGGAAAACCCCAGTAACAACCCTCCCAGTCCCAGGCGCATGCCCAGAGCCGCTCCCAGGGAGGCACCGGCGGAAACCCCGAGGGTATAGGGAGTGGCGAGAGAATTGCGGAAAATAGCCTGAAACACCATGCCGGCAGCGGCCAGGCCGGCCCCTGCGACCCAACCCAGCAACACCCGCGGCAAGCGGATCTGCCAGAAGATCATGGAGGCCGGGTCGCGCGGAAGCGGATGAAACACGACATCCAGGCTAACTCCGCCTCCTACCAGGGGCGCCGCCGCAAGCACGGCAAGGGATACCAAGGCAAAGACCGGCAATGCGCCGAAGCGTTTCATTGCCCCGCCTCCTGCGGCACCACCAGTCTGCGCCCGGTGACCGGATCCTCGATAAGCCGGAAAGAGGTGTTAAAAATATCTTCCAGCCTTCCCGGCTGCGTCAGATCCGCCGCCGGTCCGATCCAGGCCATGTTGCCCTGCTTTAACGCCAGCACGAGGCCGTCTGTCAGAATCGCTGCATTCACATCATGGGTTACGGCTACGATGGTGGCTCCGTTATGCTGGTTGATCTCTCCCAAAATGCGCGAAACCTCTGCCTGGTGGCGGTAATCCAGGAAAGCCGTGGGCTCATCCAGAAGCAACAGATCCGCCTGTTGGGCCAGGGCGGCCGCGATAAACACTTTCTGCCGCTCGCCGCCGCTGAGTGTGTCAAGGGTCCGGTCGCCGAATTCCAGAATCCGTGCCTGTTGCATGGCCCGGGTGACCACGGCATCATCGTCTTTATGCGCCGTGGCGAACATGCCGGAATAAGCATAGCGCCCCATGGCCACGAACTGACGGACGGTAAAGGGGAAACGCTGGTCGTCACCGGGCTGGGGCACGTAAGCCACCTTTCGGGCCAGGTTGCGCTGGGAATAATCGTCCAGGCAACGCCCAAACAGGTGAACGCTTCCCGTCCAATCCGGGTGGATGCGCAGCAGGCACTTGAGCAGGGTGGATTTGCCCGCGCCATTGGCGCCGATAATGGACCATTTCTCGCCGGAGCCGATGGTGACGCGGATATCCTTCAGTATGGACGCGCCGTTGATGGAAAAGGAAAGGGACTCGATCTCTAATGCCGGTGGCATCATGGCATGGGTTTCGGGATATCCGCCTCCGGGTGCAGCAAGGATGCCAGGCGATAAAGGAATTCCGCGTAACGGGGCCCCGGCCGCAAACCCTGGGTATCGGTCCACACATGAACCCGTTTGTTGAGTACGGCCGAGACCCCCGCCAGTGACTGCCATTGCTTTTCCAGTTCCGCTTCCGGCAGCGCGGCATCTCCGCGCATGTTGACCAGGTCAACGATCACCTCGGGGTTCAAGCGGATGACACCCTCGGCTGAGATGCGGGGAAAGGCCGCGCGCCCTTCGACGCATGCGTTTCCTCCTCCGGCCAGGTCGATAATCCGGCTGAAAAACCCATCCCGCCCCGCCACGTAGATGGCTCCCAAGTGGGATGAAGAGGTGCTGCGGCCGATGCAAAGCAACACGCGCGGCCGCGGGCGCCCGGCAACGGCAAAGCTGACGGCCCTTGTCCTGCGTTTCAATGCGCTCACCAACGATCCGGCCCGCTCGGAAACCCCGCACACTCGCCCGATTCGCAGAATCGATTGGTGTACATCATCAATGGTTCGATGGGGAACCTTGAGCGTGGAAATCCCCAGTTTTCTCAGTGCACGCGCGGCGCTGTCGTGCGAAGTGAGCAGGATGACCAGGTCCGGTTGCAATGAAATGATGGCTTCGTAATCGGGATCAACCAACCCGCCCACGCGGGGCAGGCCAACCGCCCCGGGAGGATAGTCACAGTAGCGGGATATGCCTGTCACCCGGTCTCCGACACCCAGTGCGAAAAGGATTTCCGTAACGTTGGGAGACAGCGAAACAATCCGCGCGGGGACGGAGCGGGTGTGGCCCGAAACCGCCAACAGCACCACAAGCGAAAAACAGGTTAGGCCGGCCAATACGGCGAAACGACTGAATAAAGGCAAAGAACTTTCTCTCTTTTTCTCGCACACCATTCCAGAAAGATTGAGCTCAGCGCCGGGGTTCCCCCTGTTCATTTCTCTTTGCGCGGCCATCTCAAAGGTGAGGTTCAGAATCACGCGGCACTTCATTTTCCGCGCGGCATTCTCTCTCCGATGGATCAGCAGCCATGTTGCTGAAGGCCTCACGGGATTGCGCGTCACCGATTACGGCAACCAAGTCATCCGGCAACAAGACAAAATCGGAGTCGGGATTGATAAAGAGTTGTCCGTCGCGTACCACGCCGACCACGGAAGCACCGCTTGAAGCCCGAATACCGCTTTCGCCGATCGCCTGGTGAGCGATTTTCGCATCCATATCCAGGCGGATCCACTCCAGGTCAAATTGCTGTTCAGCGTTTCTGAATTGAGACAACGTGCGGTAGTTGGGGTTGTTCTCGTGCAATTCCGCGTAGAGCTCTTCACGAACCGCATTGGTATGACGCTGAATTTCAGTTGCCGGGACGCCAAGGCGCAGCAGTGACTGACGGGTCATCTCCAGACCGGCCTCGAACTCCGGCAACACGGCTTCGGATACACCCAGCTCTTTTAATTCTTTGAAATATTCAATGGCGGAAACGCGGGCCACGATTTCAATATCCTTGTTCATGCGCCGCGCCTGAACCACGGCCGCTCCGGCCGTAACCTGACCGGGAATGGTTAAAACCAGCAAAGCCGCATTGTGGATGCAGGCGGCTTCAAGGACGGTTTCCTGGCCGGCATCACCGAAAATAACCGCCATCCCAGTGTTCTTGGCCTTTTCAAAGCGATTGTGATCCAATTCAACCGCCACGAACGGGATGTGCATCCGCTCCAGGATTCGGGCAATCTGAAAACCCACTCTGCCGGCTCCCACGATCACTACGTGACCTTTCAGACCGCTTTCGCGCACATTAAAGCACTCAAGCTTCTCGTGGCGGAACCAGCGTTTTTTCAGTGAATATAACTTTGCGGTGCGGCCGGAAACCAGGGGGGTCAATATCATGGTCAGGATGGCTACGGTTAAGACCAGGTTATAGAGTTCATGGCTGATCGATCCGTTTGCGATTCCAACCCTTGCCAGGATAAAGGAAAACTCACCTACCTGGAAGAGACCCAGCCCCACGGCTAGCGGGATCACGTTGCGGTAGTTGAACAACCTGGATACGCCGGCAAAAATCAAGCCTTTGCCGACACTTATGATCAGGACCAGCAGCAGGATCTGCTCGATGTGACTAGCAAAGAACGCCGGGTTGAACAGCATGCCCACGGAGGTAAAAAACAACAGTCCGAAAAGGTCGCGCAGGGGGATGATTTCGCTGAAAGCCTGGTAACCGTAATCTGATTCGCTCAACACCATGCCGGCCACGAAGGCACCGAAGGCGAATGACAATCCCACCAGGTGGGTGACGTAACCCACGCCCAGTCCGATGGCGGTTATGGCCAAGAGAAACAACTCCCGTGAATTGAGCCTGGCGATATGGGCCAGCAGGCGCGGCAGCAATCGAGTTCCCAATACAATCATTCCGCCGATAAAGAGAAATGCCTTGACCGCGGCGAAGGCGATGGCCGACAAGCCCCCGGAGGGGTTGTCCAACTTGGGCAGGATGATGATCATGGGAACCACGGCCAGGTCCTGGACAATCAACATCCCGATCATGACTTTGCTCGAGAGCGTACCCATCCAGCCCTGGTTCATCAGCGTCTTCAGCAGCACCATGGTACTTGAGAGGGAAACCAGGGCGCCAAGCCATAGCGAAGCTTTCCAGTCCAGTCCCAGGAAGCGGGCAATGCCGTAACCCAACAATGCGGTCAGTACCATTTGAAGCGGCGCGCCCACGATGGATACCCACTTGACGGGCTTCAGATCTTTAAGAGAAAACTCGAGCCCCAAGGCGAACAACAGCAGGGCGATACCGATTTCGGCCAGCAGCTCGATCTCGTGGATATTTGAGACCGTTAAGCCTCCGGTATGGGGCCCCAATAAAATTCCGGCGGCGATGTAACCCAGAATGATGGGCTGATTGAGTCGCTGCAACAACAGACCGAAAAAGAAAGCGGCCACGATCAGCAGAATAATATCGGTTGCAATTCCCATTCCTATTCAGTATCCCATTGGGGACGGTGCTTGTAAACATGTAAATACGGGTTTTTGGATCATTCCTGCTCTCGACGTTTCAGGGTGTCGCGGTAAACAGCGCCCAGAGATGAGAATTGCAGATCCGCAAACAGGCCCATTTGCGAGATCTCACGGTAGGTCAATCCACACCGTTCCCGCAACCAGACAAGCCATTCTCCACGCAACCGCTTTCCACTAACCCGCCGCCAATCGATATCTTTGGGATGTACTCCAAAACAGAGCTTGAATTCATGTTCCGCCGCATATACGGGCTGGAAAAAGCCGTCACTACTTCGGCGATACTCATCGCTCCAGGCTTCTTTTCTCCTATTCGCCTGTTCTTCAGCCTCTTTGGCGAATGACTCATCGCCTATATAAGGCCCCATCAGGGTCGAGAAAACTGCCGGCTCATCGATCTTTTTCGCGCAATCGGCAAAGAGTTGCTCACGACTGGAAAACAGCTGCTCGACGAACTCTGTATCCAACGATTTTTCTTTTGAATGCGAGAAGTAGCAGCTGGCACTTGACCAGCGGTAGGATTCCACTTTACTTACAATTCCCGCTCTTACCGGGTTTTGCAGAACATAGCGGATCACTTGAGCAAGATAATGATTATCTTGAATCAGCAACGACTTGAACCGACCCTGGAAAACCACACCGCCGCTTTTTGTTTTGTACCTGAAATACTGGCCGAAAGGGCCATTCACCCGCTTCATGAATTCAGACATGCGGCCGCTTTGGTTCTGTAATATCAAATGGTAATGATTTTCCATAACGCACCAGGCGTAAACCGGAATTCGCATGACTTCCCGTTGCCGGTGCAGCAATTCCAATAAACGCCGCTTGAAACGAATCGTTCCAAAAATTTTCATGCCATTGATTCCCCGGGCCATTACGTGGTGGCAGGCCCCCGGCCATGTCAACCTTGCTCTACGCATACCAAAAGGTTAATGGCACCCGGGGGAATTGACAACTGAAAATGAAAAGAGTTTGAAAAGACTTGGTGAGGCCAGATTTGTTCCAGTGATTACAAGAAAAATTGGCTCCCCGTGTGCAACCCTCTTCATAACCATTCTCCATCAGACCCTTGAGTCGTAAGCCTTCAATATTAAACGAGTTATCAAAGAGCAGGCCGTTCCCGGCGAACCGGAAGCGGGGTTAAGACCAATTTCCCCAAAGGCTATTCTTCAAGGATGCGCTGTCGCGCGGCCTTCTCAATCGCGGCCGCATCGATGCTCCCATCAGGACCATCCTGGGATGTGATCAATCGATCCGCAAAGCCGTTTTCCTCATACCACTTCTGTTTCCGTCCCCACGCCTCGCGATAGCTGGGCACGCTGTGCATTCCAAGATGCTCCCAATAGAAAACGTCGCCCTCGAAGCTGACCGTGAAGTCTGGAAGCCGGAAATCCTTCGGGTCCGTCCTTGAGAAAAGCGGCTGTTCGTAGTCGTAGCTGATCCCAAGCGCATCCAGCACGTCTGCCACAACGACCTCGCTCTTCGAGCGGACAGCAATCCCCTTCCGCGTGCGGTGGATGAGCGCCTCCAGGTGCGGCCGCTTCACATCATCCGGTCGAAGGGCCAGCGTGAACATGTGAGTGTTTCGCAACCGGGTGTCCGAGCAGTCCGGGCTGCGTAGACGGCGGAGAGGCTCAATGTCCTTCTCGATCAGGAGGACCAGCTTGCGGCGGAACCGCGTGAGGCCCGTATAGATCAGTTCTCGCGACAAGGTCGAAGCTTTCTGCGGGATGATTAGGAAAACCACCTCGAAGTCGCTCCCCTGCGCCTTATGGACCGTCAACGCATAGGCAAGTTCGAGGTATTCGTCGACCTGGCCGCGGTAGTACCGATAGGAGGCACCTGCTTGCGTAGAAAAAACGGCGGCAAGGACATCGCTGCCTTCCTTCCTCTTGAAAGCCTCAGAAACAATTCCGATCTCGCCGTTGGCGACGTAGTCCAGCCCACTTCCCTTGGGGTAGGCCCATCCATCCTTACTTCGGTTGCGAACCTGCATAACCTTGTCGGTCCACACGATCTCATACTCACCGAAAGGACGCGGCATCTTACTCCACTGGCTTTGCGACTTCCGGAGGAGTCCTGCCTTATATTCTCGCTGGATCAGGCGGTTTAGATCGTCAGTGCCGAAGTGCTGCGCACGCGTAGGTGAGAGGATTTGCCACGCCTCGCTGCGAATCCAGTCCTTATTATCGATCCCAAGCGACCGGTTAAAGCTCTCGTAGTCGCCGTCTCGGATGCCGAGGATATCCGCCATCCGCCCTTTGAGCTTGGCAAGCAGATCATCGTGGTCGTCCCAGAACACGACATCAAGGTCGCCCATCGACTGGCCCCGTGAGACCGCGGCCAGGATTTCATCGTCTCCGGGACTGACGACAGCAGCTCGGTAACCGTCGGCCAAAGCCAGCGCGACGCTCTCTTCGGCGGGCGAGTCCTGGTCCTCGTCAGTCCGCATACAAACACTGAGAGGAGCGATGCACTCGGGGCGTTCTCTATACAGCCACTCGATTATGTCAGCAAAGGGCCTCCCCGGGCCAATTGGTGGTAGCTGGTTAGGATCACCCACAAGAATCAGACGACTCAACGGGCCGGAGTCAAGAGCGCGCAGCAACGTCCCAAAGAGGTCCGTTGGGATCATCGAACACTCGTCAATGATAACCGTGGTCGCCTGGTAGAGGTTTTGATTGTTCTGTTGCTTTAATACGAATATATCCGGCACGAACCAGCCCTGCTTCAGTAGGAACTGGTGGATGGTCATTGCGTTGCGCTCGGTCTTCGTTGAGAGGCGAACACGCGCCTTCCCGGTAGGGGCCAGCAAGAGTATCGGATGCCGCCCCTCGGCACGGACCAATTCCTGGAGAAATACCTTGAGGACCGATGTCTTGCCGGTGCCGGCTCCTCCCGTCAGAACACTCAGTCTTCGAGAGAACAACGTGCCGAGTGAAGTCTGTTTCTCGTCCAGAGCCACTCTCTCACGCTCGGTGTTCGGTTCACCAAAGAGCCTCTTCAGCGCGCCAAGCCAGTCAATCGGGGGATCTGCTGCAGGATTCACCTTTTTAGCCCGCCTCCTGATCATGGAGGCGATGACCTGTTCCAGCGACTGGAGGTGCTTGAGCGCAACCAGCTCAGGATCGGAGTCGATAGACGTCCAGAGGAGTCTATGATAAAAATCCATCTCGGCCAGCACGATCTCCCGGTCTGGTCGGCACGCTCGGCGTTCTGGAAAACGGTTGATAATTCGGTTCAGTAGGTCTCCGAAGGTCAGGACCGTGTCCCCACTGTTCGCAGCATCTTGAAGGACCGCTACTCCCACAGCCCTAACCCGGCGTCTATCGTCGTGGGCAACTTCGTCATCGTCGGCGAATAATGCGGCGTTCCCCTCGGGTCTCAGGCCGTGATCGACCGTTTCCAAAGCCACGGGGTCTGAATCCACTGTCCCAAGGTCGCTCTCCGCAAGTATGTACGGGTTGGCAACCAGATCGTCCTCGGTAGCGTCGATGCCACTCGCAGCCCGCTGGTCTGGATTTGCAATCCGTTGGACCTGGTCTGGTAAAAACTCAAAGCGTGCAAGTTTGGTCAAGAGTGCATGGCGGGATTTGAGGAGCCCCCAACGATCTCTTGCCTTGAGCAGCCCGGCTTTGTAAGGACCCTTGTCCGGTTCGATTTTCCCGTCAAGAATTGCGAGGACAAATTCCCAGGGATTCTTGCCCTGACCCGCCATAGGTGCAAGGACGGTACGCTGAAACGAAGTTCCCTTTGAGAAGCCGAGATACTGGAGCACGCTGCCGGCACCGGGAAATGGACCCCGTCCGGTCCAGGCCTCTGCGAGTACATCGTTGAGCCAGTCGAGGTGTCGTTCCCAATCCCCAGCGATGTGTCCCTCAGCCTTGACGCGCTCCACGCACTGGATAACTCGCTCAATGATGGCGACCGCAACATCGTCGGAAACATGCTCCGCTCCGTAGGAGAATGGAAGAAGAGCACTCCGTGGGACCCGGCAGATGATATCGTCCGTGCAATGGCCATCCCGTAGGTATTCTTGATAAGGGATGCGCACTCCCTGGTCAGGGTATGACTGGGTTATACGGCGGGACCAAACCGGATATTGATCCTGGTACTTAGGGGTTGTGCCAAAATAGAGCTGAGGCCCAACTTTAGCGATTCTTCCGACACCCACAACAATGCGCGGCGAGTTCTCGTCGAGTGGATTCCCATGATTGCAGTAGTAGAAGACTAAGGATTTCTTTGGCTCCAACTTTCCCCAGAATCGTTTCAGAAGCTCCCGCTGACGGTCCGGCTCAAATACCCAACCGTTACTTCGCGGATTATCCGGCCCCCGAAGGGATATGTTTTCCGCTTCGCAGACCTCCTGGAAAAATTCCTCGCGCATCCAGCGGTATGGAGCTGGACACGATGAATAGGGAGGGATGTCTTCTGAGACCGCTGGTAGCCTGCGAAACTCAAGCGGGTCCTGATGTGTTATGGAAAACCCTTTTTCGGCGTAAGCGGCTGGATCACGGGAGCATGGAGGCAACCATCCGTCCAACTCGACGAGAGGTTTGCCGGCAGCTCCGCGCTCCTTTTCATCATTCCGCGAGTCACGTATGTGTTGGTGGACAATGCAGTGAGCGTTGAGGTGTGGCAGGTCACATACGTGACCATCCCAAGCCCGGTCATGCCATGCCAACCGTACTGAGAGATGCGTGGTCATGCTTTCTCACCAATATTGTCTTTTGAGGCTATTCCAATTTCCTCGAGAATCGTTTTTACATCGTAGCGATGGGTCTCGACAAACTGAATGGTGGTTTCCAAATCACCGAGTCGCAATGGGGCCTCCAATGAGTCCATTTCCAGCAAAGCCTTTCTCAGGTCGGCCATGGCCGCTTCATCCTTCTTGACAAGCTATTTGTACATTGCCGCGCAAAGTGGGCATAGGGCCAGAAACTGCGCCTCGTGCTCCATGGGCATATAATCATGGGAGAACGCTTCAACAGCTTCAAAATAGTATTGACCATCACGCTTTCTGAAAGGCATTTCCTCTTTACAGATCTGACACACCATTTGGCCGTCGTCGTTGGTGTACTGTTCCTTCAGCCATAGTGCGGGGTCGATAATGCGCCTGGTCGTCCGAACGCTTCTTTCGCGATCTTCGTATTCCTTTTTAGGGCCATCGGCGAGCTGTTCTGTAATCCGTTCTTGCCGGCGTTCCGGATTCGTTACCGTCCTTGTCGGAAATACCGGCTTCTCTTCCCGTGCAACCATCTGTGCCTTCCATTGGCTAAATTCCTCGGGGTACCTCCTTAAAAGATCAATATCCTCAGTTGGGATACCTGCTTCTTCGGCCAGTTTAGCGACAACGTCCTTTTTCATCCCGAGCATTTCGGCCAGTTTTTCATTGCGCTCAAGTTGATCAGGAAGGTCATTGAGACAAAGTTCGCTGGGATAATGTAATTGTCCATCGGTTCCGGGTAACCACTGGCTTTGCCTTAGAAGACAGCCGAATGATTCTGATACGCGCTCTTCTTTGCTGCTATTCTCATATGTTTGCCTGGATGATCGTTCAACCGTCCCTCGTATGCACTCGGCGTTCGGGATCGCAATGCAGTTCCAAATAAAAACGCTCTTCTCAATGGTCGCCGATTTAAGGGCGTAGGCTAACCCTTCGACTTGAATATCGGGGTCAAAGCCACATAATCCTCGTTCATGAGAACCATGCCAATCCCTTATCTTTACAACCCCTCGATAATCTGGTGATTTCCTATGAATCCGAACGTCTTCGCTGACACCGATGTCCTTTAAAATTTCCAAGACTGTACCTTGATAGACGGAGCTGACAAAACCAACCTCAGTATTCCCTGAAAAATACATTTCCAATGTGTCGTCCTGAAAATAAAGGTCATTGGGTTTTCGGTAGATGACATCACCGGAAGTATGCGATCCTACCAGAACAAAGGGCGACTCTTGGAGGGTTCTCTTTAACCTTGCTCGTTTCTCTTGAGAGTCTGTCTTGAAAGCTTCAGTTATTTTTTCAATGTCACGCTGATGCTCATCAAGTGTGGGAAGCGTCGTCAATGTGTATTTTGGCATCACATGCTCAATGACTTCTGCCACAATATCGAATTCTGGGACTTTCAAATCAGATAAAAATCGCCGGGCTTCATCATCCTTTGCTATCTCGGCTTTTACAATTGGCAATACCGAGTCAGGTGCTCTTACAGTGGAAACATATGCGTTTGGCCTGTCATCATCGTCGAACGGTCTCACATGGGAGCCATCTTCCAGACGTATAAAGGGCTTTTTCCTTAGCGGGCCGTCGCTATCCCAATAGGAGCCTGCCCCTTTCTTCCACAGTGCCTTTTGGTTCAAGAGCTGCCTGTAGAGGTCGACCATCCATTGGTCAGTTTGACTTTTGAAAAACGTAGAATCGGTCTTACGCGAAAAGCTATCAGGAGTTATCTCTTCAACCTCTAATTCTTCTCTGATATATTTCCAAAGGTCATGTCGCCCTCTTTCGGTTACCTCCCCACTAATCCATTTAGACTCTGTTTTATATAAGAGTGAAAGCTGCTCTTCACGTAATTGTCTCCTTAACCATTCAGCACTTGCCATCTTTGCATTTCTCGCGGAAACGAAACTTCCATCATCTGTGGGGAGCAGTTCTTTGGCCGCGAGAGCCTCACGAACCGAGACGACAATCGGATAAAACATACTGCCTGGAGGGAAATCATCCATCCTTATTGGTAACGCTTCGAGCAGCGAGATACTCAGGAGACCAAGGTCCTTGAGCTGAGGCAATACTTCAGAGATAAGGCAAGCGGTCTCACCTACCAGTGTTGCGTTCCAATCGTCCTCTTTCGGAATATTGTCCCGTGCCGGTGTGGTTTTATATGGTCCCTGGATCAAGAACCCGAATCGAGTCTCCTTTTCAGTTGGAAAGTAGACCACAAGCTTCGAATCCGTGACTCTTGCTACCTCGTCTCGGTGTTCTTTTTCGTTATTCTCGAGGCGAAAACCTATCTCGACCGGGACGTGACGTGGGCAATCCTCGGCAGGGTCAGGCACCTCCACCGGACGTTCAAATATCAACCAGCTCTCGCTTTCATCCTTGCCGTTGTTCTGCCCGATAACCGTTACTTCCCTTGCGCCACCTCGAGTAGCCACGTCCCGCAGATAAACGCCATCCATCCCATCCGGCAGTCTGTATTCGATTTCCTTAATTTTTCGAAGAAAAAGAAGTGTCCTGGCGCTCAGCTTACGAAGCCTTACGCTGATTTCCCTACGGGCGATTGCTGGCTCGACATCCTCCTTGTTTAAAGGAAAAACGAAGAGGGTGGTCCCTGAGTCCCCTATCTCCCGCTGCTGCACGGCATAGGGGCGAACATAGTTCTCGATTCTGAAACTTTCATTTCCTGAGTGAATTTCAGGCGTGGTCGTATATGCATAGACAGATTTGAAGCCGATACCGAATTTGCCGATCTGTGTAAGATCTTCAGCCTTCGTTCCTTCACCAACCCCACAGATGCCACGCACGTCTTTCTCATCAAAAAGGCGACCGTCGTGACAGACCTCGAGCTTGTCTTCGAAAAGTTGGAACAGGACTCTTGAAGCGCCGGCGTCCTCAGCGTTTTGCAGAAGCTCAAAGACAAAATGTGTCCTGTCAGAATACATTTTGCCCAAGAGCTTGAGCGCCTTATCAAGAATAGCCTCCTTCCGCTTTTCATCATTACGTATGTTATCGTAGTTACTCGTCATGAGACGCATCCCCCACGATGTGGATCACTCCGTACGCCACCGGCTCGGCGGTCAGTTCCGCCCTTTCCATGGCGATGTCTAAGTCCTGGATGTGCCGAGCATAGTCTGTCTCGGCAGCAGCGATTTGAGAATGGCGCATTTTCTGTATTTTGTCATTGATAGCCTGTTTGAGCTGTTCCTCAAGAAGCTCTATTCGTGCACGGTGACTCGTTGACAGGCTTTCTCTACGGTACTCCGCCAATTCCTGAGTCCGTTGCCGATGTTTCTCTCGCGCTTCGAACCAGAGATTGTAATGCTGTGCGTCCAGTTCCTCCCACACGGGAGAGCCGCCGTCTCCCCGATCACTAGGCTCGGCGTCGACCGCATTTTCAAGTAGGCGGCCAAGATGTGATGTGACCGCTTCGGAGGAAGCGATTGGCCGCAGGACCAAATCCTCTTTGATCCCAAGAAACCGCCATTGGTAAATGGCGAACTCGTATCTGCCCGCGGGAACGTCGCTTGACTGAGCACTGAGCGTGGCAACCACTCGTTTTTTAACATCGAACGATATCGCGGCTTGTCGGACCAAGGGATGAAGCGGCATGATGAATGCCGCCTCGGGATGCTGCGTCGCGCAGTCCGATTCGAAGGTTACGAGCAGGTGAGGGTTTCCCCCTTTTAGCCAGATCTCCCATTCCCGGTAGGCCGTCGTGTTTTGTCTGGGAAGCTGCTGAAAATCCCGCAGCAGGATGCTCCGGGCTTCCTGCGATAGACGGAGGGTTTTGAGAGGCTTTTCACCGAGGATGAATTCCTGCTCTTTTCCACAGGCCCTTTGCAAATAGAGCGTAGCGATCCTTCGTATGGATGCTGAGGATAACCAGAAGCTTGATGCATCCTCGATTTCCTTCCTCATCCGGTCTTCAGGCAGCCGGATGCCGAAAAGCTCCATCTGCCGCTGTTCGAGCTCTTCTTGTTCCTGTATGAGTCTAATCTTGTTATCCGATAACTGCTGCAGCTTCGCCCTTCTCTCGTCTTCACTCAAGGAATAGTTTTCCGCGATATCGCGAATCTCCCTGGTGATCTCCCCGAGAATCTCCTCGCTGCCGCCCAAGGCGCTATTGAACACTCCTATACGAACGAGGCAGCGTTCATATATGTCCGCGTCGACGGTGCCCGGCGTAATCAAATTAATAATAGCGACGCTCTCGCTCTTCTGCCCGTTTCGATCAATGCGGCCGATCCGCTGCTCAACACGCATCGGATTCCAAGGCAGGTCGTAATTCACGATGCAATCGCAGAATTGGTAATCCAGACCTTCGCAACCGATTTCCGAGAACAGCAGGACATCCAGGCTGTCCATGTCTTCTCGCAGGCTCTCGAAACGACTCCGGAGAGTGACGCGTTCTTCATCCGGCGTTCCGCCGTGAATCATCCCGACGCGAAAGCCATCAGCGCTGAGATGCCTATAAAGGTAGTTTAGCGTGTGCCGGAAGCTGCTAAACAGCATCACTTTGTTGTTGGGCAGCCTTTGCTTGTCCCGTATGGTATTGCGCAACGCCTCAAGTTTCGGATCATCGGGATCGAGAGAGCGTGCACTCTCAAGAATCGATTGGATTTGAGATTGTATTGTGCCGACTGCCTCACCTTGAGGGACTGGTGCGGTGTTATCCGCCTCCTCCCAGGACAGTTCATCGAGATGGCGGTTCAGTATATCATCGAGGAAGGGCACAAGCCCGTAAAGGCAACTTGCGGCTTGGCGTCTGATCGTGGTCATCATGAACTTGACGTTGATATCCCCGTGAAGCCGGCTGAATATGTCGGCCTGGACCCTGAGAAGCTCGTCATGCAGATGCTGCTGGGCGGGCGTGAACGGGACGACCACTGTCTCCGGCTTTCGTATCGTAAAATCCCCGATATCCCTACGGCGAGTCCTATTGATAATCCCGGCGAAAGTGTGCATAGTCTCCAAGTCCGTAATGATTTGGACACGCTCTTCAGTTGTGACTTCGCAGTCCGACAGCCTGGAGAGTATCCGAATGAGTTTCGGATTGTGGCGGAGAATAGCTTGGCCCCAGGCTGTGCCCACCGCCTGCTGGAGGGCCTCATTTGTCCGAACAGGCCATTCCGGTTCTTGTGCCCGTACCAACGATATCGCCTGGTTAATGAACGGATTTGGCTCCGCCATATGCGCGAAACTCTCTTGATCGATAATCAGATCGGGGCGTAGAGTATTGAGGAGAACAAAAAGGTCATTGTTGCCAAGCTGGATCGGGGTCGCAGTCAAGAAGACAACGGCCTCGGCGTGGTCACAGAAGAATCTCACGGCCTTGTGGCTGAACGTATCCTGATTGCGGATATGATGCGCCTCGTCAACGATGACGAGATCGAAACGTGGGGGCGGGTCGAGGTCAAGTAGCCCCTTCTTTCGTTTTCGCTTGCCGTCCGGTCCTGAGCCATAAAGAAGGACCTCGTCGAACAAGGAATAGGGGACTATCACCCTCTGATGCTGTTCTGGCCAGACGCCTTCCAGGTCGATCTCGTTTATGCAGTAGCGCAAAGTTCCACCATCGAGATGCGTAAAGCGCTCCTCGAAGCGCTTCATCTCATTCATCCATTTGCGCTCAGTCACCAGTGGACGCGGGCACACGACAAGGACGGAGCGGATATCACGTCTTGCTTGCAACTCACGAAGAATGAGCCCCGCTTCGATGGTCTTGCCAACGCCCACACCGTCGGCGATTAATAGTCGCGGGCGATCCGATCTGATGAATTTCAGCACGGGTCTGAATTGGTATGGGATGAAATCAACGCGGGCGGCATTGAGCGAATAGAGCGTGGAGAGACCGGGATATCTGATCTGCAGTGCGGTTAGATAGGCGTGAAACTGCTCACAAGGCAAAGACTCGGCCTCGTCGTCCTGAATATCTTCAGCCTGCAACTGAGAAGCATAGTATGTCTGGGTTTCGCCGGCAACAAAGACCTTGAAGCGGTTCTCCGGCTTGCCAGGCAAGGCAGAAATCACCGCGCCTCGGATGGTTGGATTCGATTTAACATAAACGATCTGCCCCAATTCAAACTCGGCATCATGCTTCTTGGTAGCATGAGACGTTGCGGGAGTGATTGGTTCACGTTTGCCGGAGGACGCCACTTCTTTGGCAAGAAGGGCTGTCTTGATGGAGCGTACTTCCTGAACCAAGGAGTTATCAGCACTGATAACTAAGGCAAAACGCTGCAGTGTGTCCAGGTCTCGGTACACGTCCTCGAGTGGAAAACCTTCAGTGGTTGCATGCGCCCACCGATTACGGATCGTCTGCATCTCCTTGACGAAATGCCGCGCCTCCGATGTAAGGCCTAGTTTGTTGGAGATCTGATACCAGTTCTGGTCGAGCACTCGAAGCAGCGCGGCAAGGTCCAATGAGCCGAGGGAGCCTAAGCCGCGTTGTTCCGTGCGTCGACGTTGCTGAAACGACAGGCCATTGAGGACGGCTTCCTTCCACCAATCCTCAAAGAGAGTTGGCAGCACCTTTTCAAGAAAAAGGGTAAGCTGTTTGGCCACCTCGCCTAAGAGCTTCGAGATGGTGACTTGGATATGCTGATCATTGAATTGGTCTGCCATGTGCCATTCCCGTTTCAGGACCCTTCAGGGGCGGATGTTTCAGCCGCCCTCAATTCGTGAGATAATCCATCAAGCTCATCTTTGGCCTTTTGTAGAATCAACGCCGCGCACTCCATGCAATAGTTGTTCTTCGACATGTTCTCTTTGATGACCAGACACTTGTCGCCCTGGCAGATCACGTGCTCCTGGTTCCGCGAGCAGTGCCTCCGCCGTTGGGCGGTCTCAAAGCAGGCGGATACGAGAAGGCGTTTCAGCTTGGGCATAGGTCATCTCCTTGAAAGGCGCTCCTGGATTTGGGCCTGGACGCCGTCCCCGATCTGGTCGATCTGTTCCAGAACCTCCTCCAACCGCTCCAGCGGGATTTCACTGCGGGTTCCACCGTCCGCTTCGAGCTGCTCGTTGACAGCTCCGTTCACGATCATGATGACCGCCGCGTAGTTGTTGGCGCTTCTCAGTTCGGGATAGGCCATCACGATGTTGCGCCCGTTGATGGACGCGCCGAGAGCGTTCAGAATCCTGCTGGCCAGGGCCCGGGAACGTTCATTGAGCCTTCGGCGGGCCTCCTGGCGGCGTCGCTGGGGCGTAACCGGTATTTCCCGGGGCTCCATGTTCTCTCTGGTCCGGGCCTGGATGAGGCGCTGGCGGAGGTTTTCGCGGGATAATCCAAGGGCCTCGGGATCGAGACCGCGTCTCCGGAACTCCGCGACGAGATCGTCGACCACGGCGTCATCCATCGGATCGAGGTATTCCTGCTCGATGAAGTGGCTGATGATTTCGTTTTGAACCACCATGTCCGGCGTCAGGCGTCGCCGTCGGCCGGGTTCATCGGCCGGAGGACGCTCGTCGCCCGCTTCAAGCCAGCCTTGGATGAGTTCCTGGTCCTCTTGGTCGATTCGCCTGAAGTCCTCCCAATGGCGGTCGATGTTCAACCCCACGTGAGAAACTGCCACGCCTCGGTTGTCCGGGTGCTGGGGATTGTTCTGGTGGACCACCCTCATGACCCTTCCGATGAACTGGACATAGGGGGACAGCGACCGGAAGGGCTGGAAGATGGCGGCCACGCTCAGGTTCGGGTGGTCAAATCCCTCGCCGAGCATCCGGACCTGGACGATGCAATCGATCCGGCCGCGCCGGAGGTCCTGGAGCACGTCCTCAATTTCGTCCGCCGGCATGTTGCTGTGGATTTCACGCGCTTGCAGGCCACGCTCCGCGTAAAGGGAACGCACCTGGCGGGAGTGGTCCACCGAACAGGCAACGGCGATCATTTGATGAAATGTCCCGGTTTCCCGGAGATGCTGAAGCCACTGGATGCTGGCGTCAACGATTGACCGGTTGCACTCGGGCGCGAGAGCCACGCCCCGACTGAACCATTCCTCGTCCCGGAGTTGAAGGACCTCCTCGAGGGTGTGCTGCCTGGCATCCCCGTGATAGGTGAAGGAGATCTCCTGGGGTGCGACATTCACGGCGGTGATCTGCTTGATGTATCCTCGCACCATGGCGGTCCGGAACGGATATGCATAGACCCGCTCGCCGGCAATCTCGCGTCCGTCGCCTCTGAACGGCGTGGCGGTCAGGCTGACGACCTTGGCGTTGGGGAACCGTTCAAAGACCCGCTCCCAGCTTCTGGCCACGTTGTGATGTCCCTCGTCGACCAGGATCAGATCAAAGAAATCAGCCGGGAAGGCGGGAAGCCATCTGTCGGCCCGACTGGCCAGTTGCTGAATGTTGGTGACCACGATGTGGGAGTTCTCGCAGTCGTGGATGTTCGCGTCCTGGCCATCCAGGACGGCTGTGAAGGGACCATGACTCACGTCGGTCAACACGCGCGTGGAGGTCCAGAAACACTCGCGCCCAGCGACGTCGAAGGCGGTGAAGATGCCCCGCCGAATCTCAAGGTTCGGCGCGATCACCAGTACCCGACCTTGGGCCGTCTCAAAAGGCAGTAAGGCCATCAGACCCGTCTTGCCGCATCCCACAGGAATCTGGAGGATGGCGTGCTCGGAGCTGTTCCGAAAATGCTGCCGCGTGCGGAACCATCCCTCGACCTGGGGATCACGCAGATTGGGGTTACCCTGAATGAAGGGCCGGGTATCGTTGAAAAACCGTGCTATTTCTTCATTTGTCATTTGTGGCTTCGGCCTCCTCCCGGATCTTCTCGTAGACCTCCTTGAGGAGATGCTGGCTGACTGCCTCCCGGAATTGATCCTCGTTCATGAACTTGGCCGTGATTTCCTCGTTCTGCTCCATGCGGTCGATAAAGAGGCCCTCCAATGCCTTGCGGAAGACGTAGCCGAAGTTCTCCATTGTGTTGGCGAGCGCGGCTTGACGGAGGCTGCTGTCGGCCACGGCGTCCTCGCGTATCGATTCGAAAAACAATTGGTCGCCCGGCTTGAACTCCGTTCCGAACCGCTCGTTGAGAAGGTCGATGAGCTTGGACAGCTCGATCTCATCACCTCGAGCGACGCCGGTGCCCACAGACGTCGGCCCCGATACCTCGTACCTCGCTCCCGGCTCCATGACGATGGAGCCCTCACCGATCTTCTGTAATCGGTAAAACTTGAGCGCCACGTCATCATCAAAGTTGTAGATCGGTCCCCGGTTATCTCTCGGCAGTTTGGTAAGCAGAAACCGGACGTACGAGTACAGCTTTTCCAAATCGGAGTCCTGGAAG